>JANTGB010000227.1 GCA_024763115.1 Desulfobulbaceae bacterium
CCTTCAGTCCTGTAAGTGTTTACCAGTGCCTTAGATTCGTTCGTTTGGGACTTTGAAGCATACTTGTGCTATTCGAGAAGGCCCAAACGGGCGAAGATGAGGTGCTGGTGAACGCTTACTAAAAAAAGATGGAAATTCAGAATTGTTATTTCCCGCCCATTAATTATCTGTATCATAAGCCGCTGAATTATGACGAAATACAACCTTACGGAAAAATTTTATCAACTCAAGACGACGGTTAAGCATTTTTATCTGCTCCTGAACCAGATCGGAAGGATCGTTTTTCAGTATTGCCATCTTGTATTCAATAATGGGAGCCAGGCGGTTATCAAGATACCAGGCATAAACCAGGCCCATCAACAGCCCAGGCGGAGTAAAACCTTCCCTGCCGTTTATTATCCGGGTATAGACATTTTTATTTTTAACGGATTGATTCATCCGCACCAGCTTAAGATAATGGGATATGGCTGCTGAACTGAAAAAAGAGACCCGGCCGATATTTTCCCTTAAGGTCAGTTGAAATATTCTGCCCACGGTTTCACCATTATAGTCGATAGGGATCATCTTTTTCTCAGCAGCATAATGACCAAGCAATGACTGACCAAGGGCAACCAGAAAGGCGGTTTCCAACCTGCTGCTGTTTTCGTCACCCAGATCCTGACGAATATAAATCGCACTGTTAGCCGGATCGTAATAGGAGTAAACTCTATCCCAATGCTGGTTACGCTGCCAGTCCTCCTTGCTCACCAGGCTGATATTTTCAATTCTGTTAAGATGTTCTATCCTTATATCCTGATGTTTCCAGAATATTTCCTCAAATTTATCGCCCAGGCCGCTCTGGTCGATTTTCAGCAGTTTATGTCTCAGGGCGTTAAGCCGCTGGCTGGGAGTAAAATAATTATGCTGAACAATAAGAGCGTTTGAGTAACTTGACGAGGGAAGTGATGATTTTACCTCCCGGGGAATATGTTTACGCACCGCCCATATCGTCTTGACCGCCAGGGCCAGGGCTGCGGGATCATGTTGCACCCGACGATCCTGCAGGGCCTGCTCTGAAAATATCCTGGCCTCTATGGGAGCAAAGCCCATATGCCAGACATTACCCCGATCAAGATAAATGGGCACTTTGCCTTCAACCGCATAACTCTGGAGAATATTGCCGGGAATATCCTGCAGGCCGAGAAGAAGAACCTGTTCAAATAATTTTTTTACTCCACCGGGAATATTGAGATGATAAGCCTTGATCAGGTCGGATACATAAAAACGCCTTTCAGGATCATCACGAACCAGATCAGTTTCTCCCCTCTGGATCCAGAGATTAGCCACCAGAATTTTCATGGCCCGCTTATTTTTACGAACAGCGTCAGCCAATTCAGAGATTTGCAAAATCGGGATAATGCTGGTGTAAAGACTGCCGGGTGCGAAAACAACAATATCAGCCTCAGCAATCTTTTCGATAACTTCCGGCAAGACAACCGGCGGGCTGGAAAGCTCAACAAAAACCCGGTCAATTGGACAGTTACGCAGGGCTTTTGATGATTTGTCTTCACCTGAAACAACTATGCCGTTAGCATACATGATATTAATATGAGCAGGATTGGCAACACAGGGCAGCACTGCCTCGGGATTGGCCCCAAGCAGGTCGGCAAATTCTTTTATACCGCTGACCAGGGCCTTAAGACTAACATCCAGCCCATAATCGACATGGCTGTAAATTGCGGCTACCAGCAGTAAATTCCCCAGGCAATGAGGCCGGTCAAGCAATCGGGAAAAACGAAAATCAGTAAAAATTTTTTCCAGAAGATCAAGCAGTGATTTTGCCATTTTTTCAGGCAGATATGCAAACTGTATCTTGCGGTCTATAAAAAAATCCTGACTGTTTTCAGGCCGTTTCTCAAAACGAAAATTCAATAATGCATGGAGAACTCCGGCAACTTTGCCGGCTTCGTACTCAGTTATATTATATTGACTTTTAAGTTTAGCCAAACGAATGGAGGAAAGCAGAACATGACGAAGATCACCGATGGCAACCAGAGGCAGGTCTTTAAGCAGTTCTCCGGTGGATCCTCCATCATCGGTCACACAGACAATAGAAGTGGTATTGGGAAAAATATTTTTTAAACCGGTAAAAGGTCGGCGGTACCAATGAGGATTGCGACTGTCGCCGCCAATGACATTTGACAAACCGCTGCCGCCGCCAAACACCACTACCTTCAAGTCGGCGGTGTTAACCGAATCAATGGTTCCGGCAACCTCTTCAAGTCCGGCGGCAACAGCCATGGGGCCTGCCGGCGGTCCGGAGAGCATAAGCTCTATGAGTTTTTCCACCAGATTACGACGAGGCATTAAATCCAGTGGTTCAAGTCTGATAGCAGACAACTGTTTCAGGCCGGCTGCTACCGGATCAAGATGGATGTTATAAGTCATATGGCTGACACTAAATTAAAGTCCGGTAGCATCCATCTGCTTATGAACAGCTTTTTCAGATATGGACAGAGACTCTTTTTCTTCAGCAGTTAGCTTAAATTCAACAATCCGCTCAACTCCATTCGTGCCCAGGACAACAGGAACACCAAGGAAACAGCCGGATATGCCGAATTCACCCTCGAGATATGCGGCGCAGGGCAAAACCCGCTTGCTGTCGGTAAGGATCGCCTCGGCCATTTCCACGGCAGCCAGGCCCGGCGTATAAAAAGCTGAACCGGTCTTCAAATGGCCGACAATCTCAGCCCCGCCATGTTGAGTGCGATGGACAATTTTTCCCAATTCTTCAGAAGAAAGAAGATCTGTAACAGGTATGCCGGCCACATTAGCCAGCCGGATCAGAGGCAGCATATTATCGCCGTGAATCCCCATGACCATGGCATTAACATCACGAGGCGCAACCTTGAGCGCCATGGCCAGAAATGTCCGGTAACGAGCCGAATCAAGTACCCCGGCCATGCCCACGACCCTGTTTTTAGGAAAACCTGATACCTTGAAAGCAGTATAGACCATGGCATCAATTGGATTAGTAATAACAATCAACACGCTGTCGGGTGAATATTTTGCCGCCTGTTCAGAGCATGATTTTACAATAGCCACATTTCTGGCCAGAAGATCATCACGTGACATCCCGGGCTTGCGGGCCAGACCTGCCGTAATTATTACCACGTCTGAATCAGCTGAATCAGCAAAATCATTGCTGCCGGTTATGGCGCAGGAAAAACCGTCCACCGGCCCGGCCTGAAGTAAATCAAGGGCCTTGCCCTGGGGAATTCCTTCGACAACATCAAGAAGAACAACATTGCCGAGCCTGCGGGTCAGAGCCCAGTGAGCGGCAGTTGCTCCGACATTGCCGGCCCCTATAATGGTTATTTTTTTCCTCATAAGATTTCCTTTTTTGTTTTTATTTTTGAGTGAGCCCTTCGGCCCCGGACAAGATATTCCTCAACCCGTTTTAAATCATCCGGTGTGTCCACTTCTATGGAATCATGTTCTGTTAATACCACTTTTATTGCATAACCGAATTCCAGGGCCCGGAGCTGTTCCAGCTTTTCAAATCGTTCCCACTCACCTTCCGGCAACCCGACAAAAGTAAGCAGAAATCCTTTGCGATAAGCGTAAAACCCCAAATGTTTATAATAGGTGGGAGGAGGCGGTCTTTCCGGATCACGCTGAAAAGGGATAGAGGCCCTGGAAAAATAAAGAGCCTTGCCGTTACGGTCAAATACGGTTTTTACATGATTGGGATCATCTATTTCTTCCGGACGGACAATCTTGTAAATTAAAGTTGCCATGGGCAGGGCCGGATCTTCCAGCAGCGGAGTCGCCACCTGGCGGACAACCTCCTTGGCAAATAATGGCTGATCCCCCTGAATATTAACTACTACATCCTGTTCCGGAATATCCATAATGGTTGCGGCTTCAGCCAGGCGATCGGTACCGGAGGCATGATCCGGACTGGTCATTACCACTTCGCCGCCAAAGGAACGGGTGCAGTCGGCAATTCTTTCATCATCAGTTGCTACAGCCACCCTGGAGAGCACGGTTGCGCTTTTCGCCCGTTCATAAACATGCTGGATCATGGGCTTGCCGCAGATTAAGGCCAGGGGCTTCCCTTTGAAACGATTGGAATGGTAGCGGGCCGGAATAATTGCCACGACTTTTGGTTGTGATTTATGTTGCAAATCCATATTCAGAATTCAGAAATCAGGTGACGGATGACAGATGATGGGTATATTCTCATCAGGTGTCCTTTTTAAGAGGTTAGCTATACATAAGCCAGGCTGATCAGGAAAATATCCGGTACCATGTGAGCAGTTAAGCTGTATTTTTATAAAACCCGTACCCTGGGCGATAAGTGTAAATATTCGGGGTTGGGTAAAAGCTACCCTTCTCTACCCCTTTCAATGTTCGGATAGTGCCCCGGATTTGTTCGTTTCGGCGTGTTCACTATAGTATACTATGTGAATCACGCCTAAACGGGCGAAGGTGGGGTGCTAGCC
>JANTGB010000228.1 GCA_024763115.1 Desulfobulbaceae bacterium
CTTGAATAGCACCAGTATGCTGCGCAGGCACAAATGAACAAATCTAAGGCACTGGTAAACGCTTAGAGACTTAAATATTGCAAAGATTTATTCCCTGGTGAACGGTTACGTAGTTATTGTAGCTTCCAGCCGTTTGCAGAATAGTTATACCTTATTGTATGAGCCCGTTGATTTAATATCTTTTCGCCCGATCTCAGCATTATACGGAAAAATTTATCCTTGGAATATCAACTACATGCATACGATAAATTTTTTGTATGCCTTGAACTCGAACAAAAATCATATTTAATCGACAGGCTCATTGTATGTTCACGCCCCGCAGATACCGGGCCGCATCTTCAGGCGGGGTCGGATTGATATAAAATCCCGACCCCCATTCAAAACCGGCTATCTGGGTGAGCTTGGGCATAATTTCAAAATGCCAGTGATAATGATCCAGCGGGTCGGATCGTAAGGGCGCGGTATGAAGAACAAAATTATACGGCACATTGGGAATGCACTGCTCCAGCCGCAGCATGCTTTCCGAGAAAATGGCGGTCAAATCCCGAAAGGATTCTTCATCCTGGTCAATGTAGGACGATGAATGCGATCTAGGTAAAATCCACATTTCAAATGGGGAACGGGGAGCATACGGGGTAATACAGAGGAAACGGTCGTTACGACAGACTATCCGTATATCCTGATTGATTTCCTGACGAACTATATCGCAAAAAATACAACGTTCCTTATAACGAAAATAAGAAAGGCTGCCTGCCAGTTCCGAGACGATCATTCTCGGCTGAATCGGCAGGGCAATCAGCTGGGAATGAGAATGTTCCAGCGATGCTCCGGCAGCCTTGCCGTAATTTTTAAAAATCATCACATATTGAAAGCGGGGATCATTGCCCAGATCAATCAGCCGATCACGATAGGCGAGAAAAACATTAATCATCCGCTCCGGTTCAAGACTGATAAAGGTTTCGTTATGGTTCGGCGTCTCAATGATAACCTCATGAGCGCCGATGCCGTTCATTTTGTCATAGAGCCCCTCGCCTTCCTTGTCAATCTCACCTTCAATTATCAGAGCTGGATATTTATTGGGTACCACCCGCAGGTCCCAGCCCGGCGTATCGGCAGCGCCGCCGCCATAACGGAGAACTTCAGATGGCGTAGTTTTCTCATTACCGGGACAGAGCGGACAGAAGCCTCCCTTGCTTTCACTTTTTTCAATAATAAAATCCGTGGGGCGTTTTCCCCGTTCCCGGGCAATGATAATCCAGCGCCCGAGGACAGGATCTTTACGTAATTCCGGCATAATTCCCCGCTAATCAGCCCGCCTGGGACTTTTCCTTTTGTTCCTGTTTAGTCTTGCAGTCAATACAGAGGGTGGTCACCGGTCGCGCTTCAAGACGGGCCCGGCTGATATCATCGCCGCACTCATCACAAATACCATAGGACTCATCCTTAATTCTTTCCAGGGCGGAATTAACCTTGGCCAGCAGTTTTCTCTCCCGGTCACGGATACGTAATTCAAAATTCCGATCAGACTCTGCCGAAGCACGATCCGTTGGATCAGGATAATTATCATTATGATCCGTCATTTCCGAGATTGTTTTATCGGCCCCGGACAACAGTTCATCTTTAATTTTGTTTAATTTTTCTTTGAAGTATGCCAGCTCTTCCTTATTCATAGCCTGGTCTCCCGGATCTTCTTCGTAAAACGTTAATCATTAACATAACGCCCAGCGGGCGAATTTTATCCTTAAACGTAACTGTTCACAGGCCGCCGGATCTTCGGAGTTTTCGCTTACCTCTGCGATCAGTCCGGCTTACGTAGACTAATACGCTGCGTCGGCTGATCACAAATAACTCCCGGAGTCTCCCGATGGTCTTTTGTCCGCACCTTGTAACCGGTTGGAATTACGGTGGGTAACGAATTTGGAGCGTTTGCCCGGCGAGTAGTTATCCTTAAACAATAACCTGTCGGAATATTCAACTGCTCTCATGCAAACGAACATACGTGCCGCTCTTGCCGCCGGATTTAGCCAGCAGTCTGATATTGCTGATACGCATGGACTTGTCCACTGCTTTGCACATATCATAAATCGTCAAAGCAGCAATGGAAACAGCTGTCAAGGCTTCCATCTCCACCCCGGTTTTACCGGTAATCCCGACGTTCGCTTTAATCTCGATAATATTGGTTGCCGGTTGAAAAGTAAAGCTGATATCAGCCTTACTTATGGGTAGAGGGTGAGTCAGGGGAATCAGATCATCAACTTTTTTGGCTGCCATGATTCCGGCAATCCGGGCCACCCCGATAACATCGCCCTTGGCTATTGCCCCCCGGCGCACCAGCCGGAAGCATTCCTCCGACATCTCAACATCACCGGCGGCAGTTGCTTCGCGGACAGTATCATGTTTTTTACCGACGTCAACCATCCGGGCATTGCCGGCTTCATCAAAATGAGAAAACCGCAGCTCATTGTCTTTATCTGTTTTTTCAGCCATATGACTTCTGAAGACTTACAAATAACCAACCAAATCAGGAGGCAAAGTGAAGCAGTTTTTTAAAAAAGCCTTCATGTTCATCTTCATCTTTGTCATTCTCATGCTCGGCGAATTTCCGCAGCAGCTCCTTCTGGTGTTCATTCAGGTTAGTGGGCGTAGTCACCCCGACTTCAACTATCATGTCACCCCGGCCTTGTCCCCGGAGGCTGGTTACTCCTTCACCGGCAAGAGTAAAACGCTGACCTGTCTGGGTACCCGCCGGTATTTTTAATTTTGTTTTGCCGTTAACAGTGGGCACATCAAATTCTGCTCCCAGGGTCGCCTGAACCATGGAAACGGGCAGTTGACAGTAAATATTGTCGCCATCTCTTTTAAAAAATTCATGCGGTTCAACGTGAATAATTACATAAAGATCCCCGGCCGAACCGCCGTTGCGGCCTCCTTCTCCTTCGCCCCGCAGACGCATCCGGGCGCCATTATCGACCCCGGCCGGAATCTTAAGCGATACTTTTTTCGTTTTACGAATAAGTCCGGTGCCGCTGCAATCATTACAGGGATCGGTAATTATCCGACCCTGACCATGGCATTCCGGACATGGGGTGCTGACCCGGAAAAACCCCTGGGTGCGAAGAACCTGACCTTTGCCGTGACAATATGGACAGATTTTGCTTTTGTATCCCGGCCTTATTCCCGTGCCTTCGCAGGTCCAGCAGGTATCGCGTTTATTAATTTCAACTTCCTTTGTTATCCCGTGAACCGCTTCCAGAAAAGTAATGGTCAGATCGTAACGTAAGTCAGCGCCGGGGGCGGGGCCATGACGCCGTTGCTGCTGACCTCCGCCAAAGCCGAACAAATCTTCAAAGATATCGCCGAAGTTTGAAAAAATATCATTAAAATTGCCGGGTCCGCTATAGCCGCTGTTGCGGAGGCCTTCCTCGCCATAGCGGTCATATATCTGCCTTTTTTCATCATCACCGAGAACCTCGTAAGCCACAGCAGCTTCCTTGAATTTTTCTTCAGCAGCCTTGTCGTCAGGATTACGATCAGGGTGATATTTCATGGCCAGATTACGGTAGGCCTTTTTTATTTCAGCAGAGCCGGAGCTTTCTGAAACCCCAAGAATTTGATAAAAATTTCTGTTCATAATTTGTAACTACTCACGGGAGTAGCGGTTAATTTTCATAAACTGCTGTGTTTGTATGATACCGCTTCGCTGTTACTTACAGGGTGCGGGTAAGCGACCAGCGGGAGACGCCGGGAGATCATTGCGATCAGGCCGTAGCGCCGTTGGCAAGAGCGGCCGCCTCACTATCAAGAAGCCGCTGTTCTTCCCTTTCCGCCGCCAGTTTTTCCTTATACAGACGCTTAAGCTCCCTGATATTTTCAAAGGTCACCTTGCCGGCGGCAATTTCTCTGAGGGTCATGACTATCTCTTTGTTTTTACCTTTGACCAGAAACTCCTGCCCCTTGCGATGCTGTTTTATCCGGGCCACAGCCAGATGTATAAGGATAAAACGATTTTCATTGCCGATCTGAGCAAGACAATCTTCAACTGTTATACGAGCCATATGCTTGCGGCCTCCCTGGATGATTTAAAATTGAAAAGATTGTGAACTTATTAAATATAATATCTAATTCGGGTTTGGCAACCTTTTTATTTCTTCGCTTCAACTGCAGACTGATGTTTTTTCGTAACTGCTCACAGGGCGCCGAATCTTCGGAGTCTCGCAGGCTCATTTACCTTTGCGTTCATCAGCCCGGCTTACATATGATTAATACGCTGTGTCGACCTGATCAAGAAAATCTCCCGTAGTCTCCAGTTGGTCGCTTACCTTGTGAGAAAAAATGTGGTTCGCCACGTCGAACTTCTTGACATACCTTCTCATGGAAGTAGTTATGTTTTTGTAACTACTCATGGGGTAAGCGTCATAACTTCGCTAACCCCTGTAATTGTAACTGGTTACAGGGTGCCGTAGATTTTCGTGATCAGGTCGGCGC
>JANTGB010000229.1 GCA_024763115.1 Desulfobulbaceae bacterium
GCTGCGCCGACCTGATCACGAAAATCTACGGCACCATGTAACCAGTTACAATTACAGGGGTTAGCGAAGTTATAGCGCTTACCCCATGAGTAGTTACCCTTTACCATCACTGAGCTTATAAGGCTTGTTTTCGGGCTTGGCGTTACGAACCTTGACAGCACTGAGTTTTGACATGTTTTCACCTCAAAAACCGGGTACAAATGGCGTGGGTATTTGGTTGCAAATAAATATACCCGGTTTTGTGCCCGGTTTTTTCGTGGATGTCAATGGATAATAATGGACAACGCCGGACAAAGAAAAACCCCGAAAGCCTTAAGCTATCAGGGTTTTTGGGACATTATCGGATGATAATGGATTTACAAATGGTGCCTGGAGCGAGAATCGAACTCGCACGGGCGCAAGGCCCATGGGATTTTAAGTCCCAGGTGTCTACCAGTTCCACCATCCAGGCTGTTGGTTCAATAATTATCATATTGCCTGGCGCTTGGCAAGCAGCAAATTTTCTTTAATTTCTGTAACTATTCAGCTGCACTTCAATAGCATTAGTATGCTGCGCCGGCCTTATCACGCACAGCTAAAGCACTCGGAATCTCATTTCGTTCGCTTACCTCTGAATAGTTACTAACTTCTTTCCATTTGCCGGATAATATACAGTTTGCAGGGACTAAAAATTACCCAGGGCCGACCACAGAACTCCGGCGGCAATGGCCGAGCCTATTACTCCGGCCACGTTGGGAGCCATGGCATGCATGAGCAGAAAATTGGTCGGATCTTCCTTAAGGCCCACGGCATGAACTACCCGGGCTGAATCAGGCACAGCCGATACACCGGCCGCGCCCAGCAGAGGATTGATTTTGTCCTTCAAAAACAGATTCATTATTTTGGCAAACAGTACGCCGCCGAACGTGGCGACTACAAAGGAAAGGGCGCCGAGGACAAAGATAAGTACTGATTTTGGAGTCAGAAAGGTCTGGGCCTGAGTAGAAGCTCCTACCGTAAAGCCCAGCAGGATGGTAACAATGTCGATTAAGGCATTACTGGCTGTTTTGGCCAACCGGTCGGTAACCGTGCTTTCCTTTAACAGGTTACCGAAAAAGAGCATGCCCAGCAGGCTCATGGAACCGGGAGCAATCAGGGCGCAGATAAGGAAGGCTGCCACCGGAAAGATAATTTTTTCCTGTTTAGATACCTTGCGGGGCGGTTTCATTTTTATTCGCCGTTCTTTTTTGCTGGTCAGAAGATACATGACAGGAGGTTGGATAACCGGCACCAGTGCCATATAGGAGTAAGCGGCAATGGCAATAGGTCCGAGCAGTTCAGGGGCTATCATTGATGAAAGAAATATGGCAGTGGGGCCGTCCGCTCCTCCTATTATGCCGATGGCCCCGGATTCTTTCAGGGTGAATCCCAGGGCAAGGGAGCCTAAAAAGGTCAAAAAAACACCAATCTGAGCAGCAGCTCCCAGCAAAATCAGTTTCGGGTTGGAGAGCATGGTGGAAAAATCGGTCATTGCCCCGATACCGAGAAAAATCAGCGGAGGGTAGACACCCTTCATTACTCCAAAATAAAGATAGGAAAAGACACTGCCCTTGTCGTAAATACCAAGCGGCATGCCGGTAATAGGCGGTATATTGCCGATCAGTATACCGAAGCCGATGGGAATAAGCAGCAGGGGTTCATAGTCTTTAACCACAGCCAGAAAAATGAAAATAATTCCTGTCAGTATCATGACCAGATTGCCCCAGGAAAGATGGACAAAGCCGGAGTTATTAAAAAAAACAGCTAAATCCACAGTTTATTCCACTATAATCAGAGGCTGATCGTGATTGACCGAATCGCCTTCTCTGACCAGGATTTTTTTTACCTGACCGTCACGATCAGACTTGATGATATTTTCAAGTTTCATGGCTTCCAGGACAATCAGCTTCTGGCCGCAGTTCACCTTGTCGCCCACCTTGACGTAGATCTCCAGGATATGACCGGGTATGGGAGAACATATCCCCTTTGCCGGCGAGGCGGATGGGGGGGGAGTAATAACCGGCTGCACCGCAGACGGAGCCTTGGTTATGACCGGCTGCGTTTCTTTTTGGACAATATGCCTGATATCCCGGATGGACACAATATGTTCCACTCCGTTGACCTCGGCCCGCACTTCGTCATCAGAAATTTCTTTAATAATGATATCATAATTTTTATTGTTAATGGTCAGCGAGTACATTCGCATTGTGGAATTTATTCCCCCTACCTTATTTTACTCCGGCTGGCCAGATTATGCATCCGACCGGAAATCTGCCAGGCTGATTCAACCTCAGGCAGGCTGTCCCAGGTAATCTTATCGTTTTCCGGGGAGCTGTTTTCCATATGATAGGCCACGGCAATGGCTACCAGCCGTTCTTTTTCACTAAATTTGTCATTTACAGTCGATGCGTTTTTGCTCCGCCCGGCAGTGTCACTGTTTTCTTTTCTTGCAAACCAGCTGAGAACCGCAGGCAACATAGTAATATACAAACAAATAATAACAAGACCGCAAAAGACAATACCTATACCCAGCAGGCTGAAATTGACGGCATTGAAATCATGCTGAAACAGGTTGTTTATGCTGATTTGGTTCATGTTTTGTTGCAGTCTCAAATGTTTAAAGGTTAGGTTCTCCTGTCTTGCGTCTTCCGTTACAGGGGAATATTACCATGTTTTTTCATAGGGTTGCTATCTCTTTTATTTTTCAGCATTTCCAGGGCTTTGATAATGCGGAAGCGACTGCGGGCCGGCTCTATTATATCGTCAACATATCCCCGTTTGGCCGCAACATAGGGATTAGCCACCGTGTCCGAGTATTCTTTTTCTTTGGCCGCCAGAAATTCTTCAGGATTTGGCGATTTTCTGGCCTCCCGGCCATAAAGTATTTCTACTGCGCCCTTGGCTCCCATTACGGCGATTTCCGCAGTGGGCCAGGCATAATTGATATCACCGCGCAGATGCTTGGAAGACATGACGCAATAGGCCCCACCATATGCCTTACGGGTAACCACGGTAACCTTGGGCACAGTGGCCTCGGCATAGGCGTAAAGTATTTTGGCGCCGTTGCGGATTACCCCGGCGTACTCCTGTACAGTGCCGGGCAGAAAGCCGGGAACATCGACAAAGGTGACCAGGGTAATATTAAAGCAGTCGCAGAAACGGACAAAGCGGGCTCCTTTAACAGATGAATCAATATCCAGTACCCCGGAAAGGAAATTGGGCTGATTAGCTACTACTCCGACCACGTTGCCGTTATATCGGGCAAAGCCGATTACCAGGTTGGGGGCGAAATCAGCCTTCAGCTCAAAAAAATCACCATTGTCAACAGTGCGGAGAATAACCTCCTTGATATCATAGGCCTCGTTCTGGCTTTGGGGGATGATCTGGTTAAGAAATTCATCCCGCCTTTCCGGCGTGTCTCCGGTATCCATATAAGGAGGGTTTTCAACATTATTCTGGGGCAGATAGGAGAGTAGTTTTTTTACATAGTCAATAGCGTCATAACCGTCTTCAGCTGCGTAATCCGCCACTCCGCTCCTGGTGGTGTGAATTGTTGCCCCGCCCAGGTCTTCAACCGTAACATCTTCATGGGTTACTGATTTTACAACCTTGGGGCCGGTAAGAAACATATAGCTGTTATTTTTGACCATGACGGCAAAATCGGTCAGAGCAGGGGAGTAGACCGCACCCCCGGCGCAGGGACCGAAAATGGCTGAAATCTGCGGCACAACGCCTGAGGCCATGACATTGCGAAGAAAGATTTCGGAATAACCGGCCAGGCTTTCAATACCTTCCTGGATACGGGCTCCGCCGGAATCATTTAAGCCGATCAGCGGCACCCCGTTTTTTATGGCCATATCCATGACCTTGCAGATTTTTTCGGCCAAAGTTTCAGAGAGCGAACCGCCAAATACGGTAAAATCCTGGGCAAAGACATAGACCAGTCTGCCGTCAATGGTTCCGTAACCGGTAACAACGCCATCGCCTAAGAATTCCTTTTCTTCCATGCCGAACTGGCGGCAGCGGTGGATTTTAAACATGTCGAATTCTTCAAAACTGCCGGGGTCAAGGAGAAGATCAAGCCTTTCCCTGGCCGTCAATCGCCCCTTGGCATGAAGTTTGTCGATCCGTTCCTGTCCGCCGCCGATCCGAGCTTCGGCCCGTAACCGCATAAGTTTGTCAAGTTGTTTTTGCATGAAAGCTTTCTGGTCTTATAAGTTTTTCTTGTGGAATTCATTAAAAATATCAAACCTGGACCAAGGATGAAGAAAGGCCATCTATTTGCCGCAGGCGCCGATAACGTGCAATTCGTCGTAACCGTTCACCAAGGAGTAAATCTTTGCAATATTTAAGTCTCTAATCGTTTACCAGTGCCTTAGATTCGGAGTCTCGTCCCTCGCTTACCTGTTCATTTGTGCCTGCGCAGCATACTGGTGCTATTCAAGCAGGCAGGTAAGC
>JANTGB010000230.1 GCA_024763115.1 Desulfobulbaceae bacterium
TGCTTCGAAGTCCCAAACGAACGAATCTAAGGCACTGGTAAACACTTACAGGACTGAAGGTTATCGTAAATTTGGTGCCCTGGTGAACGGTTACAAATCAGGCAATAATAAAAAAATCGTAACAGCTGACAGGACGCCGGATATTCTGAGTCTTAGGGCTCACTCAAAAATAAATTAGTAGAGATAAGGTAACTACTCATGGGGTAAGCGCCTGATTTTGTAAAACGGGATATCCAACTAACGCAAGTAGGGGCACCCCTTGTGGGTGCCCTTGTTGATGCATGTACCAATTCGCAGGTAGGGCACCCACAAGGGGTGCCCCTACAGGACTGCGGTGTGTAACCTCAATCCTCGGCGCTCAGCGCCGAGATACCCGGTGCAGCCCTAAGGTTGGGTGCCATAACCACATATGGAGAAGTTACCAAAAATCAAAACAAAAAATTGTTTAGACAATGGTTTTAAGCGCCTAATGAGGGCAAACTGGAGTATTTGTAACTGCTCGGAGTCTGCGCTTACCTGCAGGGTGCAGGTAAACGACCGGAGGGAGACTCCGGGAGATTTTGTAATCAGACCGGCGCAGCATACTGGTGCTATGTAAGACAGGCTGATCGCGCAGGTAAGAACCCTTAAAAACAGGGCATAAACTTCGACTCCGAATATGCGGTGACCTGTGAGCAGCTACGAGATAAGGTGTAATATGGACATTTAGAGAAATGATCTGCAGCTGTTTTTTCATTTATCTTCCCTTCTGCGTAATTTTTTTAAAAAAAATTTTACCCTGAACTCCATAAATGCTAGAATAAATGTAGAGAATTATACTCTACCGAAACACAGTGAGATGTAAACTCTATAAACAATATTATTAAAATTTTTCAAGGAGGCTGGAAGAGATGAGAAAAAACATTATACGCAGCACCAGCAATATTGACAATGAACATGGGTTTACCCTGATTGAGCTTATCATCGTCATCGTTATTCTCGGCATATTGGCTGTAGTGGCAATACCTAAATACTCCGACATGAAGACTGAAGCGGCAGAGGCTGCGGCAGACGGCGTTCTGGGAGCGGCTGAGGCCGCCTGCGCTATTAATTTCGCGGCCGTCCTGACCGGCAAGGCAGCCGCAAATCGTCCGGCTTATGATGGAGCAACTTGTACAACCGGTACAATTACAACAACAGGTGGAAATGCAGGAACCTGTCTCATGAACGCCATCGATGGTACACCTTCCGGCTGGAGTGCCAGTGGTGATACAATTACAGCAACAGTTAACTCTGTAGCATATACAATTACCGTCTCCTCGTCGGAATCTTCCACTGCTAAAGCAGTGTTGAGTAAAAACTGGTAATCAGAGACCTTCAATGATAATTCATCTGTCATCATGAAAATATTTTACTGACAGGGGGATGGCCTGTTTTTTATCGGCTATCCTCCCCTGGCCACGCTCATCATATTCCACATGGGAGTAAAGATCGCCAGGGCGATAAAGCCGACCATGACCCCCATGACCAGGAGAAGAAGGGGCTCAATCAAGGTAGACAAATTTTTAATGGTATAATCCGCTTCCACCTCAAAGTAATCTGCTACCCTGGCCATCATTTCATCCATCCGGCCGGTTTCTTCGCCGACCGCCACCATCTGGACTACCATTTCCGGGAAATAAGGTTGAGCTGCCAGGGCCTGATTTATGTCTGTTCCTTTTTCCACATCTTCCCTGACTTCATCAAGAATAGAGACAAGGACAAGGTTGTCCAGGGCTGTGGCGGCTAACTTTAAAGTATGGATAATATTTATGCCGCTGCGGGATAAAAGCGAAAAAACTCGGCAGAATCTGGACATATATATTTTAATTGATAATTTGCCAAGGACAGGAACCCGGAGCCGGAGACGGTCGCGGGTCATGACAACCTGCCGGTAATTAAGCGCAAAGCGATAGGCAATGACCAGGGCCGCGGCTGTCAGGATCAGCAGCAGAACATTATCGGAAAAAAAATTACTTGTCATAATCAATATTCGAGTGGGCAGGGGTAAAGCTACCTTTGCTTTGTCAAAAAGAGTGATAAATTTAGGTATTACGAAACTCATTAAAAAAAAGACGGCACAACTCAAAGCGATAATGACAATCTTTGGATAGCGAGTCGCCATTTTAATCTTTTCCCGGATACTTTTTTCATTTTCATAAAGGTCGGCAAGATACTGAAAAGATTTATCCATGTTACCTGATTCTTCGCCGACGTGGACAATGTTGATAAACAGCGGATTAAATACATTGGCATAGCTTCTGAAAGCTTCACTTAAACTACTGCCCTGTTCAATAGAGTAACTGACCTCAATAATAATCTGCTTCAGGCGGGGATGGGTTATCTGGCGGGATATGATGGTCAGTCCTTTCAAGAGGTCAACCCCGGCTCCTAAAAGAGTTGACAACTGGCGGCAGAGCAGGATAATTTCCTCTATTCTTATTGATTTCAGTTTTTCCAGCCAGCTGATCTGCTGCCCTGGGTATGCCTCATCACCGTTTGTTTCTTTTTCTCCGCTTATTTCAATGGCAACAGGAATAAGGCTGTTTTTTTGCAGCCACTGCTCAACATCTTGAACAATATCGGCCTGTCGGTTGCCGATAATTGTTGTCCCGGCGGAATTAACCGCCTCATAGCGAAAAACAGGCATCAGCTATTGTTCCCTGGTATCCATGGTAACCCGCAGAACTTCATCAAGCGAGGTAATGCCTGACATCATTTTTTCTCTGCCGGCCTGACGCAGGGAAATTAAACCTTCCTTCATTGCCTGGCGATAGAGTTTACGGCTTGAGGCCCTGGTCATGATTAAATTTTCAACAGCCTGTGAAATCGTCAAAATTTCATAAATAGCGATTCTCCCTCGATAGCCGTTATATTCACATTGCCGACAACCGGCTGGTTTGTAAAAGACACGCTTAGGGTCATAGGTAAGTCCCAGTTCCAGTTGCAGCTTTTCCGGAGGATTATAAGGTTTCCGACAATGCGTACAAAGTTTTCTCAGCAGCCTTTGAGCAATTACAAGGCCCAGTGAAGAGGCAATCAGGAAGGGTGGGATGGACATATCAAGAAGTCGGGCCACGGCACCGCATGAATCATTAGTATGCAGGGTTGACAGGACGAGATGGCCGGTCAGGGCGGATTGGATGGCTATTTCAGCGGTTTCAGCGTCACGAATTTCGCCAATCATTACAATGTCGGGATCCTGGCGGAGAATTGAACGCAGGGCGGAAACAAAGGTAACTCCAGCCTTGAGGTTTACCTGAACCTGATTAACCCCGGCCAGATTATACTCTACCGGATCTTCAACAGTAACAATATTTTTTTCAATGGAGTTAATCTGGTTGAGAGCACCGTAGAGGGTAGTAGTCTTGCCGCTGCCGGTCGGCCCGGTAACAAGAATAATCTCATGGGGACTTGACAGATGATTTTCAAAAATTTTTTGTTGATCTGATTCAAAACCCAGATCGGCAAGATTGATATTAATTTTCTGCTTGTCCAAAAGACGAAGGACGATTTTTTCACCATTGTTCAAAGGAAGAACAGAGACCCTGATGTCGAAATCCCGCCCGCCAATGGGCATTTCAAAACGACCATCCTGGGGCTTGCGCCGTTCACCGATATCAAGCTGAGACAAGATTTTAATTCGAGATACCAGACTGGGCAGCATATCGGCGGGAAAATCACGTAAATGGCGGAGAAGTCCATCAACCCGGATGCGAACCCGCACGTTTTCATTTTCCGGTTCAAGATGTATATCGCTGGCCTCCTCACGCACGGCGCGAAGAAGCAGTTCATTAACGGCATTAACCGCAGCCGAATCAGCCCCGCCCTCAAGACTGCTTTCTTCTGCAGGGGATTGGGACTCGGCAATATAAAGTTTTTCAATGGCCTGGACGATTTTGGATTCTTCTGAGACGCAGATTATAATTTTTTGCTCAAGATGACGATTAACCTCATCAATAGCAAAAATATTCAAGGGATCGGCAAAGGCAACCAGTATTTCTTCAGGGCGTTGGCCAATGGCGATAAGTTTAAATTTTCTCGATATGTTTTCCGGAATTAACTGGACAACTTCCGGGTCAATTACAACTTTATCAAAATCAGCATAGGGAATTTTCAGTTGTTTTGCCAGAGTTCTGGCCACTGCCAGGTCATTGACAAAGCCGAGTTCCCGGAGAGATTCGCCCAGCTTAAGATCCCTTTCCCTGCCATAGTTTAACCCTTGCTGCAATTGAGTGGGAGTAATCAGGCCGCCGTCAACCAGGATATCGCCGAAACGTTTTTTAGGTAAAGGTTCAGTCATGTTATGAGTAAAAGTAGTAATCGTTCAACAGGGGTAACTGCTCACAGGGCACCGCATATTTCCGCGATCAGTCCGGCTTACGTATGAATAATACGCTGCGCCGACCTGATCACGAAAATCTACGGCACCCTGTAACCAGTTACAATT
>JANTGB010000231.1 GCA_024763115.1 Desulfobulbaceae bacterium
GACATCTTGGTATCATCCACGTTCCAGTAGCCATGGACATGAAGTTTTTTATAAGGAGCGACATTCATGGCCTTAAGCATGGTGGGCCAGAAAATGGCATGGGGTTTGAGAATATCCTTGGCAATAACATGCTCGGCTCCGGGCCAGTAACGGGAAAAATCATCCCCGTCCGGATATCCCAGGCCGGTAAGATAGTTAATCAGGGCGTCAAACCAGACATAAGTAACAAAACGATCATCAAAGGGCAGAGGAATTCCCCAGGTCAGGCGCGAGGTGGGCCGGGAGATGCAGAGATCTTCCAGGGGCTCGCTTAAAAACGACAGCACCTCGTTTTTATAACGTTCCGGGGTAATAAATTCAGGATTTTTCCTGATATGATCAATGAGCCACTGCTGATAATTCCCCATGCGGAAAAAATAATTTTCCTCGGAAATCTGCTCCGGTTCAGTGAGATGATCCGGGCATTTGCCGTCCTTTAACTCTTTTTCAGTCAAAAAACGTTCACACCCTTTGCAGTAAAGTCCCGCATATCTGCTGAAATAAATATCACCCTGATCATAAACCTGCTGAAGAACAAGCTGCACTGTCCTGATATGTTCCGGGTCGGTGGTGCGGATAAAATTATCCGGTTCAATGCCGAGCAGAGGCCAGGTATCACGAAACATGGCGCTGATCTTATCAACATATTCCCGGGGCGTTACCCCGGCCTGTTCCGCAGCCTGGGCAATCTTTTCACCATGTTCATCCGTACCGGTCTGGAAACGGACATCTTTGCCGCAAAGCCGGTTGAAACGGCAATATGTATCGGCAACAATGGTCGAATAGGCATGCCCCAGATGAGGCTGAGCATTAACGTAAAATATAGGTGTGGTTATATAAGTCATTTTTTTCGAGATTTTGAATGATGTGATTTTGCCTTGCGGGACTTTGTTTTACTCTTTTTAAAAGATTTTTTATGGCCGCCTGTTGACTTGCGGGGCGATTTTCCGGCCTTTTGCCATTCCCGCCTCTCTAAAATTTTATTCTGGGTCGAATCATCCGGATCAATAATGGTTACGGTTTCCTTAACAATATTTCGCTGGATAACCTTGCAGTTTTTTCCCTCAATGGTAATAAACCGGCCTGGTTGCGGCATAGCCCTTTTCATTGCCCGATAAAGGGGAAATTCATAGGTAAGACAACAGAGCAGACGATTACATATGCCGGAAATTTTGGCTGGATTCAAGGGTAGATCCTGCTCCTTGGCCATTTTGATTGAAACCGGGGCAAACTCGCGGATAAAGGAAGCACAGCACAATTCCCGCCCGCAGCACCCGAGCCCGCCCAGCATCTTGGTCTCATGGCGTACCCCGATCTGGCGCATCTCAACCCTGGTTCGGAATTCCTGCACCAGCTCCTTGACCAGGCGGCGAAAATCAACCCGTTTTTCCGCAGTAAAATAAAAAATAATCTTGCTGCCGTTAAAAAAACGTTCCACCCGGATGAGTTTCATCCGCAATTTATGATTAACAATCATCTCCCGGCAGAGGGTAAAGGCCTCGGCCTCGCGCTCAATCAGCCGCTCATACCTGCCCTGCTCTTCCTGATTGGCCCGGCGGAGGATCAGATAACCATAGCGGGGATGTTCGGTATAACGCTCACCTTTGCCGCCATGCTGTCTGGTGTCCGCTGCAGGCGAGTTTTTTATGTCCTTTCCTGTTTTCTCTTCCAGCGGCTCATGAAGATCCAGCTGGGCCGGAACTCCCAGAATACGGCAGGGCTCCAGCCCATGATCCGTATGAGCCACTACCAGATCATCTTTCTGCAGATCAAAGAGCTGCGACCGAGCGGTAAACACATGAGTATCCGGTCGAAATTGAATCTTATATTTTTTCTCCAGGATCTGCGGCTCTGACTGTTCCTCAGCGCTTTCCTGTGATATGGCAGTATTTTCAGCTATCATTAGATTATCTATTTATGTAACTGCTCACAGGACACCGAATATTTTCGCCATCAGACCGGTTTACGTATGACTAATACGCGGCACCGGTCTGATAACGAAAATCTCCGGCACCCTGTAAACAGTTACAAATACTGAGGTTTGCACTCATTAGGCGCTTACCCCATGAGTAGTTACGGTTTCATAAAAAACCGATTTTACCATGAAGAGCATGAAGAACGTGAAGAAAAGTTGAATCATACCATCAAAGTAAACCAAAGAAAAGGACTTCAAAAACCAGGGCCCGATTACAGTTGCGCAAAAGCTGTATTCTCGCCCGGTCAAGCAGGGTCAACTGCTCGAAAAGAACGGCAACGGGCCAGCGGCGGGCCGCATCCGCCATCAGCGACAGCAGATCACGACTGCTGATAAGCTCGCTGATTCCCTGGTGAAAAAGGAGCAGATCCCGCACCCAGACAGTGAGCAGATCAAGCAGATCATCCAGATTATTTTTAATGGTTAACACCTTTTCCGTCAGTTCAAAAACCATTTCCACGGATTCCGCATCTTCTGCTCTCCGGGCCAGTAATGCTTCAATAATCTCCTGCCGCAGGGTCAGGATGTCAAGTTTCTGCAGGAGCTGGGCCCGGCCGATACTGCCTTCAGAGATTACGGCTAAAGCCGCAGCCTCAGGCGCTGACAACTCATCTGAAAAAAACTCTGCCACGTCATTTTCATCCAGAGCATGAAAGGGCACTACCTGGCAGCGGGACAAAATTGTGGGCAAAATAGCCCCGGCTTCATCGCCGGTCAGGATAAAAACCGTATTTTCCGCCGGTTCCTCCAGGGTTTTCAGCAGGGAATTAGCCACCTCGGCCCGACTGAGATTAACATGTATATCAGGGATCAATACCACCCGGTAACCTGCGGCAAAGGGCGGAAAGGAAAGCTGCTTTTTTAATTCGCGAATCCGGGCGATTTTTATCTGGGCTCCATCCGGCTCAATAAGGAGAAAATCAGGATGGTTAGCGGAACGAAACTTCCGGCAGGAAGCGCATTTTCCACAGATATCGCCATCAGTCGGGGCCAGACAATTTATATAGGCGCTGAAGGCTTGGGCCACACTTTTTTTCCCTACCCCGCCCGGCCCGCGAAAGAGATAAGCATGACTGAGCTTATTGCCCTCCAGGCCGCGAAACAGCATCTCCCGGGCCTTTTCCTGGCCTATGATGTCACGGAATGTCTTCATCTAAAATCCGGTTCAGCCTTTTTCCAGCACATCCCACAGCATGGGCGGCCTGTCTCCATCTTCCTCTTTATCGGCATTATCCAGCTGCGGTTCATCCCGGCCATGACCGCAGAGAAAGAGGAAACGTTCCATATTCCGCTGATATTCACTCCAGTGATACCCGGCTTCAACCTGGGTACTGAGCCGTTCCATATAGTTAATCTTGGCATCCATATCATCTATAAAATTCAGGATAAAGGCCTCGTTTAACATGGGCAGGGCCGGAGAACCGAATTCATAACGGCCATGATGACTGAGGATAAGATGCTTGAGCAGCATGGCGCTTTCCGGAGGGAACCCGGTAATTTTCTTGATTTTTTCCGCAACCATTTCCACCCCCAGGGTCATGTGGCCCAGCAGTCGGCCCTGATCGGAATAGTCTACCGGATAACCGGCAAAGGAAAATTCCGTAATCTTGCCGATATCGTGGAGGATTGCCCCGGTCAGCAGCAGAGAGCGGTCAACCGCAGGATACAGTTCCGCTACCTTGTCGGCCAGCCGGGTAACATGCAGGGTATGTTCCAGCAGACCGCCTACATAGGCATGATGCATGGACTTGGCTGCCGGGGCCTGACAGAAAGCGGCCATGAATTTTTTATTAAGCAGAAATTTAAGCAGCAGTTTGTTCAAGTATTCGTCGCTGACGCTGCGGGCAAATTTACGCAGCTCCCTGGTCATCTCGTCAACATCAAAAGCGGTTGAAGGAACAAAGAGAGCCATGTCTATTCCGTCGCCGGTCACAGGTTCCAGGGAGTTAACCTTGAGTTGCAGGACATCCCGATATGACTGGGACCGGCCGCTAACCCTGACAACCTGGCCTACCTTTACCTGGGCAAACCAGTGATCGGCCCGATCCCAGACCCGGCCGGAGAGCTCACCGCTTCTGTCCATGACCTTTAAGGCCAGATAGGTCTTACCGGCCTTGGTCTCGGCCTTGTTCATGGCCGCCAGCAGAAAAATATCGTCAATCTGCCGGCCGGGCTTGATATCCGTTATAAAAACTTCTTTTCCGGCTTGATCCATCTAACACCTTTGACGGTAATATTTTTTAGATGCGTAGGGTGCGTATCACGCACCATTCCTGGCTCCGGCATCATTTTCCGGTGCATGGTATGCACCCTACACCTTCGCTTGAAAAAAGAGGCCTCCGGCTGCTCGACAATTATCGCCAGCAGGCGATCTGAGCGCCTAAAAATCCAGGGTCTGCTGCCAGGCCTGCTTCAGGGCCGACAACTCTTCATTAATTATAACAT
>JANTGB010000232.1 GCA_024763115.1 Desulfobulbaceae bacterium
TTTTCCACCCAAAGAGAATCAACCATTATGCCGGAATGTATTTCCAGCTAAAACCATAAGTTATTGATAATTATTGCTGAATAGATAATAATATTTTTGGATATTAATCGAGCAAATCCGATATGTCAAGAATTGCTGATTTCCCCAAATCTGACCCATCTCTCGACATACCGCCAAAAGGATCATCATGAATGTCCGGCAACCTGCCGGCAAGTTCCGCATGATCATGATTTATAGTCAGAGGAGTGAGGCGGGGTGTCAAGGTTACCTGTGGATAAAGAACAGCTACCGGTTCCTCTGCCTTGACGATTAAAATGGATTTTTTGTTTGCTGGACTGTTTTTAGCAAATGAGATAAGCTGGCTTTGGCTGTAGAGATAACAAATCAGCCTCCGGCATGGCTTGTTGTTTATGACAGGTATATCTCCTTGACTTTCATTATAGAATGAATATTTTAATTATTTTCGTGACTAATCAGTATATTAAATAATTGTTCCCAAGGGAGAAGATATGTTTGTACTGGCAAATTTTATTAACGCTCTGGCAACCCTGTTTGATTTTGTCCTGGGCGCCTTTATCTGGATTATTGTGGCCAGGGCCTTAATTTCCTGGGTTAATCCTGACCCATATAATCCTATTGTCCGTTTTTTGCGGGAAGTAACAGACCCTTTTTTGTATAAAATAAGGCGGCTGATCCCCTTCAGCGCTGCAGGCGGCATAGATTTTTCGCCTATAATTCTTATTGTGGCAATTATGTTTTTACGCAGCTTTCTGGTTCCCACCCTGCATCATCTGGCCTTTAATCTGGGCTGATACGCTTTGGAGATACCTTTATGACTTTAGATCCTGAAGATATTCAGAATAAAGAATTTAATGTTCGTTTTCGCGGTTTTGATGCCGATGAAGTGGATCAATTTCTGGAGGAGGTTGCTGAACACTACCTGCTCCTGCAGGTTGAAAAAAAGAAGTATAAGGAACAGGTCGGCAGGATGACCGAGGAGATGGTTCAGCTTAAAGAGGAACAGAAGAGTTTTCAGAAGGCGTTTCTGGCAGCCCAGAAGATTGCCGAGGAAATGCAGGAAAAGGCCAGGCGTGAAACTGAAGAGATGCTGGAGGCGGCCAGGGAGGAGATTGACCGGATGCGGGCCGGGGCAGAAGAGGAGCGCCGGGATCTGGAAGAGGGAGTAGAACGTCTAAAGGGAGAAAAGGCAGGGATTATTAATGAATTACGTCAATTTCTTCAGGCGCATATTGAGCGGCTTGACAGCGGTGAGCCTCTTGTTGATCCGGTTTTGCCGGATATTGATAAGGTTGAAGAAACGACCGGCGTCGATACCGCCGGCGAGGAGGCTTTGCCTGAAGAAAAATCAGGAGACAGTGCGGAAGCGGATGAGATTGCTGATGATGATCTCGATGAGCTTTATCAAAAAATAGATTTACCTGATATTGATGATTCTCTGGCCGGTGACGGCCTGGAACAGGAACCTGATGAAGCGGAAAAAGATATTCCTTCCACCCTTTTTGACTCAATTTCAGCCCCGCTGGATGAGGATAAGGAAGAGCAGGGCCCGGCAATTCCCGATCTTGACGGTGATATGCTTTTTCGCCTCGAAGATCCTCTCGAAGAGATGAATGAACCGGCTGTTGTCCTTGATGACGAAGAAAAAAAGGTATGAAGGATTTTATCCGGTCGGCAAAGGATGGGATTGTCCTGGCCCTTCATGTTCAGCCCAGGGCCTCGAAAAACAGATTCATGGGCCGGCATGGCGAGGCTGTCAAACTTGCCGTTACCGCGCCGCCGACCGACGGCAAAGCCAACAAGGCGGTTATTGCTTATCTCTCCTCTTTTTTTAAAATTCCCAAATCCGCAGTAACAATTAAAAGCGGGCGGCAGAGCCGCAAAAAGCGTATTTTCTTGAACGGAATCAGCCTTGATGAAGCAAAGCGTAAACTGGATGAGATACAGGGCTCACATCGCGCATCATTTTGATCAATCTTCATCCTGCCGGTCCGGGCGGAGATAAAGCTCGGTCAACTGTTTACGATTGACCCGGCCCGGAGCTTCGGTCAGCGGACAGGTGGCCCTCTGGGTTTTCGGAAAGGCAATTACGTCACGGATTGAATCCCGACCGGCCAGAATCATCATCAGGCGATCAAGCCCAAAGGCGATTCCGCCATGAGGAGGGGCGCCATGCTCCAGGGCATTAAGGAGAAAATCAAATTTTTCAGCCGCCTCTTCACTGCTGATCCCCAAGGCCTTGAAGGCCTTGTCCTGCACATCTTTCCGGTGGATACGCAGACTGCCGCCCCCAACTTCACTGCCGTTTAGAACCAGATCATAGGCCCGGCTCCGCACCTTACCGGGGTCACTTTCCAGCAGCTCCATGTCTTCTTCACAGGGAGCGGTAAAGGGGTGGTGAACTGCGGTATGACGTTTTTGCTCATGGTCATATTCAAGCAGGGGAAATTCGGTTATCCAGAGAAAATTAAAGGTATCGCTGTCCAGCAGGTCAAGGCGGCGGGCCAGCTCCAGTCGCAGTTCAGCCAGGGCCTGATGAACAATCTCAGGAGTGTCGGCAACAAAGAAAAGCAGATCGCCCTCTTTTGCCTCCAGGGCCTCGGTCATCCGGGCCCGTTCTTCCCCGGTGAAAAATTTGGCAATGGGTGACTGCCATTCGCCGGCAGCCTTCATCTTGACCCAGGCCAGTCCTTTGGCTCCGAAGGGCGCGACATAGGCGGTCAGATCATCAAGAACCTTGCGGGAAAAAGCAGCGCAGCCTTTGGCATTAATGCTCTTGACCAGTCCGCCCTTTTCCACCACTGAACGAAACACCTTAAAACTGCAATCCCGGACAATTTCGGTAAGACTGGTCAATTCCAGGCCAAAGCGGGTATCCGGCTTGTCGCAGCCAAAGCGCTCCATGGCCTCATTGTAAGTCATGCGGGGAAAGGGGGTGGTAATGTCAACATTACGGGTAGCTCTGAAAAGATTTGCTACCAGTCCTTCAGCAACCAGGTAGATATCTTCCTCGTCAACAAAGGAAAGCTCCATATCAATCTGGGTAAACTCGGGCTGGCGGTCGGCCCGCAGATCCTCATCTCGGAAACATTTTACTATCTGGTAATATCGATCCATGCCCGCCACCATAAGAATCTGCTTGAAAAGCTGGGGCGACTGGGGCAGGGCATAAAAACGTCCGGCATTCACCCGGCTGGGCACCAGATAATCTCTGGCCCCTTCCGGGGTGGATTTAGTCAGCACCGGGGTTTCAATTTCAAGAAAATCATTGTCGTTCAAATAGGTTCGTACAGCCTGACATGCCTGGTGTCGGAGCAGCAGGTTGTCGGCCATGCCGGGCCGCCGCAGGTCAAGATAACGATATTTGAGCCGAAGATTTTCTGAAACTTCAGTAACTTCATCCAGGGGAAACGGTGGAGTTCTGCTTTTATTTAAAATGCGCAGATTATTGACCATAACCTCGATTTGTCCGGTTTTGAGCTTGTCGTTCTCCATCCCCTCGGGCCGTTCCATGACTGTGCCCCGTATTGCCAGTACCCATTCGTTCCGCAGACCATGGGCCTTGGCGTGGACTTCGCTGTTATGTTCAGGGTTGAAAACTACCTGGGTAATGCCCCAGCGGTCACGCAGGTCAATAAAGATAACCCCGCCATGATCTCGGCGCCGCAGCACCCAGCCCATCAAAGTTACCTCATTATTCAGGTCGCTGATGCCAAGATCATTACATTTATGCGTACGTTTCAGTTGCCCCATGGATTCCATGTTTCGGCTCCTTATCGGAAATCAGAAAACAGAAGACAGAGAACAGAGGTATGAAATGTCTTTTCCGTTTTCGATGTGTTTTCGAGTTTTGGTTATTTTTTAATCAGCATTTGATAATGCTTGATAAGCTTTCCGCCCAGGCAGCGCTATCCGCAGACAATTCGATATCCTGCTGCTTGCGGCCGGCCATGTCACGGAGAATCGCCTTGCCCCGGCTCAACTCTTCCTCGCCCATAATCAGGGTAAAGGCTGCTGCCGCTTTTCCGGCCTGTTTCATCTGGTTTTTCAGGCTGCGTCCCTGGTGATCCATGGCCGCGCGCAGACCAACGCCTCTCAGGGCATGAACCATGACAAAGGCCTGATCAAGAGCCTCTTGTCCCAGGGCGGCAATAAAGATATCTACTTTTGCCTCATCCGGTCGTAAGCCCTGCTGTTCCATGAGCAGGGCCAGTCTTTCCAGGCCCAGGGCAAAGCCGATGCCCGGCACGTCCGGGCCGCCAAGCTGTTTAACCAGACCGTCGTAGCGGCCACCGGCCCCGACGGCGCTCTGGGCTCCGAGATTATCCGTCAGCAGTTCAAAAGTGGTGCGGGTGTAATAATCCAGCCCTCTTACCATGAAGGAATTAATTTTATAGTTCACCTTGAGCAGATCTAGATTTTTCCGCACAGCCGCAAA
>JANTGB010000233.1 GCA_024763115.1 Desulfobulbaceae bacterium
TTACAAAAGGTCAGAGAAGAAATTTTAGGTTCCAAACTGATTATTGAACAAAAAACAGGGAACCTGGTTGATCATTTTGCCTATCCCTTTGGTTCAAGAGTTGAAGTCGGACGCCGGGAGTTTGATGTTGCGGCGGAATGTGGTTTCAAAACCATGACAACGGTCAGGGAAGGATGTATTTTCCCTGCTCACCGGAATTATACCGAGTGTCTGCCCAGGGTGGAAATTACCGGCAGGTATCAGGATTTGACTCTGGTGGACATGAGATGCTGCGGATTTGCTGCTCTGGTGCGTAATGGTTGGCAGCGGCTGGTAACTGAGTAGATCGTATCATTAATTATCACCTCGAATGTTGAATAAGGAAATAACCGTCAATGTCTAATTCCCGCCGACAAATTCTGCTGAAAAGTTTTCAGCTGGCTGATTTGTTTATTTTTATTTTATCTTTTGCGGTTGCTACCCTTATTACTCATCAGCAGCTGGACGCAACATCTCTTGAGACGTTTCTCGCCATTCGCATCAGTGTGGAGAATCTTATTCTTATTTTCGGGGTAATTCTGGCCTGGCATCTTGTTTTTTCTTTTTTCGGTCTCTATCATTCCATGCGCCTTTCTTCCCGCTGGCTGGAGGCGATTGATATTTTCAAGGCAACCACGGTGGGTACCGTGATGATATTTGCCGCTTCAGTTATCTTTAATATTATAATGATCACTCCGGGGTTTCTCGTGGTTTTCTGGGAAACAAGTTGTGTGCTGACTCTGCTCAGCCGGGTAATTCTCAGGTTTACCCTGGATCAGGTCAGAGTTCGCGGTCGTAATCTCAGGTGCATTTTGCTGGTTGGAACCAACAGGCGGGTACTCAAATTTGCCGAGAAAGTGATAAAAAAACCAGAGCTGGGCTATCAACTGGCCGGATTTGTCGATGATAAATGGGTTGGTGAGGGGAATGATGAATTGCAGAAAAAATATCCCCTGGTCAATTTTGCTGAGCTGTCGGATTATTTGCGTGATAACGTCATTGATGAGGTCATGATTGGTTTGCCTATTAAGTCTTATTATGAGAAGTATTCTAAAATTGTTAATTTAAGTATTGAACAGGGCATTAATGTCAGGATCATAGCTGATTTGTTTTTTACCCAGGTTGCAAAATCAAAAACAGAAAATTTTGAGGGTAATCCGATTATTACCCTGTATACCGGCAGCATGAATTACGGCGCTCTGCTGACCAAACGGGTACTGGATATCGTGCTTTCCCTGATCCTCCTGGTTCTCCTGTCTCCGCTGTTTATTGTTACGGCAATTGCCGTTAAGATCAGTTCGCCTGGGCCGGTGTTTTTCTGTCAGGAACGACTGGGGCTCTATAAGCGGCTTTTTAAGCTTTATAAGTTCAGAACCATGGTGCTCGACGCTGAAAAAATGTTGGCGGATCTGGAAGAGTATAATGAAGCTGACGGGCCGGTTTTCAAGATTAAAAATGATCCGCGGATTACTAAAATAGGCCGTTTCCTGCGGATGAGCAGCATTGATGAGCTTCCTCAGCTCTTTAATGTCTTAAGGGGCGATATGAGTCTGGTGGGGCCCAGACCCCTGCCGGTACGAGATTATAAGGAGTTTGATCATGTCTGGTTTAACCGGCGTTTCAGCGTCAGGCCGGGAATTACCTGTTTCTGGCAGGTTAACGGCAGAAGTGATGTCTCTTTCGCCAAATGGATAGAGATGGATCTGCGCTATATTGATACCTGGACTTTGAAGCTTGATTTTTTGATTCTGCTGAAAACTATTCCCGCTGTTTTCAAAGGGGAAGGAGCTGTATAAGCTTGCAGCATAATCCCGGGTCGCCTGTCTGCAGATGATCGACCTGAAGCCGGTTTCTGAATCCGTACTCTCACTTTTTGTTTACCTGCGTTTCATCAACCTGTAACGAGTATTACGGTAAAATATGAAAATAATGATCGCCTATCCTGCCCTGCAGGGAAAGGGCAGTCCCATGCTTACCCAGAATCGCCAGTTTCAGTGGATGAGTATAGGTTCCTATATTTACCCCATGGTGCCTGCATATGCCGCCACCCTGCTCGACCGGGCCGGACATGATGTTGTCTGGTATGACGGCATAGCCGAGCAGCATAGCTATGATCATTTTCTCCGAAGTATTGAAGATCAGCGTCCCGACCTGGTAGTCATGGAGACCAAAACCCCGGTGGTTAAACTCCACTGGGCCATTGTCGAGGATATCAAAGAGATTTCTCCGGCAATCAGGGTTATCCTCATGGGGGATCATGTCACGGCACTGCCCGAAGAGTCTTTCCATAATTCTCCTGTTGATTTTATCATTACCGGCGGCGATTATGATTTTTCTTTAAAAGGCCTGGTTGACGCCTTGGCGGATAAGGGTAATATGCCTGCAGGTATTTATTTCCGGGAAAACGACACAGTCAGGAACAGCGGGCCGTTTTCTTTAAAAGCAAATGATCTGAATACCCTGCCCTTTGTTGATCGTGATTTGACCAAGGCCCGTCTCTATTTTGAAAAATGGAAAAAACGTGAGCCTTTTCGCTACACCATGGCCGGGCGGGACTGCCAGTGGGGCAAATGCACCTTTTGTTCCTGGACAACAATATATCCGCTGTTCAGAACCAGAACCGTGGAGAGCCTGCTTGATGAGATTGAGATGCTGGTCAGTCGCTACGGGGTCAGGGAGATTTTTGACGATAGTGGTAATTTCCCGGCCGGAGCCTGGCTGGAAAAATTCTGTCACGGCATGATTGAGCGCGGTTTAAACAGGAAAATTCTTTTTTCCTGCAATATGCGCTTTGATTATCTTGTCAAGCGTCCGGAACTGCTCGATCTGATGAAAAAGGCGGGCTTCCGCAAGATGAAATCAGGGCTGGAGTCAGCTAACCAGGCAACCCTGGACAGGATACATAAAAATATTAAAGTACAGGATATAGTTGAAGGATGCCGACTTGCCACTGAAGCAGGTATAGATATCCAGCTTACGGTCATGGTCGGCTATCCCTGGGAAAGCAGGGACGATGCTGTTCGTACTCTTGATCTTGCCAGGGGGCTCATGGCCGGGGGGTATGCCGAGATGTTGCAGTCCACCGTAGTTGTCCCCTATCCGGGCACCCCGCTTTTCAACGAGGCCATGGAAAAAAACTGGATTCGTTTTACTCCTGCCGATGCCTGGGAACGATATGATATGACGGAACCTGTGCTGGTAATGCCGGATATGGAAGCTGAAGAGATCATGAAGATGTGCAGCGCTGTATACAAATCTTTTATGACGCCCGGATTTGTGTTGCGGCAATTGCTGAAAATTAGAAATTTTGAAGACCTTAATTATGTTTTCCGGGGCAGCAAGGCTGTTTTGGGGCATATTCTCGATTTTGCCGGAATCCGTTCGTAGAATGGATTCTTTTTTGTCACTTGTCTGCGCGCCGATACCAATGGAAAAATCCGTTCGACTGAATAGACAGACAATTAACCTGCTTGGGGTTAATATCGACATCCTTGACACTGAGGCGCTGGGCAGGAAAATTATTGATTTTGCCGGGCTGGATGGAAAGCGTTCAGTTATGTATGTGAATGCCGACTGCATGTTGATTGCCCGCAGAAATGAGAATTATCGGCGGATTTTAAATGATTGCGATCTGGTATATGCTGATGGCGCAGGGGTAGTCCTGGGCGCAAGGCTGTGGGGACATATTCTGCCGGGCCGCTCCACGGCAGCGGATTTCATGCCTGATTTCTGCCGGAAATTCGCCGGTAAGGGCTTGCGGCTCTTTTTTCTGGGCGCGGCCTGCGGGGTAGCGGATGAGGCTGCCGCCCGCTTACGCCGGGATATACCCGGCTTGCGGATTGTCGGCACTCATCATGGCTATTTTACGCCGGATCAGGAAGAGGAAGTTATAGCCGGGGTCAATAAGGCGGAACCGGATATCGTTGTTGTCGGTTTCGGCGCTCCCGGCCAGGAGATGTGGATGAGTAAAAATCGTCGGGCCTTAAACGCTCCCGTGGTCTGGGGAGTGGGCGGTCTGTTTGATTTTCTTTCCGGCAGAACCCGCAGGGGCCCCAGGATACTCCTTGACAATGGTTTTGAGTGGTTATGCCGGCTGTTCACTGAACCACGAAGGCTGTGGCGCAGGTATTTAATTGGTAATACAACATTTGTTTTCTATATTCTCTGGCGCAGGTTCATTGCGCCTGAGCCCGGCAAGTCATGATTTTATCGCAGATTTTTCTTATTGTCGGGATTATGCTGCTCCTGGTTTTTGCTTATCTCTTTTTTCTTGCCGTTGTCAGCCTGTGGCCGGAGAAAAAAAATAATCTAATTGCTCCGCGTTTTAAATTTGCCGTTATAATTCCGGCCCATAATGAATCCAGGCTGATCGGACGCACCCTGGAAC
>JANTGB010000234.1 GCA_024763115.1 Desulfobulbaceae bacterium
GGTCGCTTACCTGGAGTCTCCCGCTGGTCGCTTACCTGGAGTCTCCCGCTGGTCGCTTACCTGGAGTCTCCCGCTGGTCGCTTACCTGGAGTCTCCCTCCGGTTGCTTACCTGCACCCTGTAAATAACAGCGAAGCGGTGTCATACATTTCAGTGTTTTTTATGGTTATGAGTTTTAAGGTGTAAGTAATAATAATTTTTATAAGCTAATTTTTAGATACAAAATCAACCACATCCTCCAGCAGCCCGTTAATCAAATCGTCCGGAACGGTTTCAGCCTGGGCCAGTCCCATGACCTGCATGATCAGACCGGCCTCCTCGGAAGTAATAATCCCCCTGGGCACAGCCTCGGCAAACACCCAGACTCCGGCCTCCGTCGCGGTTGGCGGGTCAGCAAGATCAGCCAGGTCAGCGGCCCTGGCCAACAGGGCGGAAAGCAGTAATTCCAGGGCAGGGCCTGTCATGTTCTGCTCGAAAAGAAGGTTGGCGGCAGCCAGTTTTTCCGCAGCCAGGGCAGCCAGCCTTGACGGGCCGGGCTCAACCTCCTGCTGCGGCGTAAAACAGGTTCGAGCCCCGGCCAGGGGCGAGGCATCGCCCAACCGGTTCAGGCTGTTTAAGGAAATAATATCTATAACAGCCACTGGAATTTTGTTCGACAGTTCCACTGCCAGCATTTCCGCCCCGCTGTCCACCCGATCCAGCACAACAACAAGGCCGCCTTTAACTCCCAGGATTCGTTCAATCCTCGGCCCCAGTTCTTTTTGCAGTTCATCAATGCAGAAATGGATCTTCTCTTCCATCATGGTGTCAGGTTCCTTCGGTTCCCGACCGGCAACTATTTTATCACCATCTGCTTCCGGATCAGCCTCATCTTTTTCTGCTGCCGTGCCCGTCTTTCCTTCAGCCATATCTTCAATCAGGGCCTCGGCCAGTTTCTTGGAAACGGCAATAACATCTTCCGAAGCATCATCACTGATCACGTTATCAAAAAGATTCTGTTTGGTATTAACCAGGCCGAGAACATGCTCTTCATAGGAATCCGCCGCCACCATGGTAATGATCTGCACCTTCTGTTTCTGCCCCAGACGGTGAATCCTGGCATTACGCTGTTCCAGTACCGCCGGGTTCCAAGGCACATCAAGGTTAACCAGCAGCGAGCCGCTTTGCAGATTAAGGCCGACGCCGCCCGCGTCCGTGGAAACAAAAACCTGCACGGCATCATCTTCCCGGAAACGATCCATCAGTTCACCCCGTTTGGCTGTCGGTACCCCGCCGTGAAGCCGGACATAGCCAAGCCCCATTTTCCGCAACCGCTGTTCGACCATGCGGGTCATTAACTCCCACTGGGAAAACACCACGGCCTTGCTCCCGCCCTGCAGACAAATCTCCTCCAGAATGTCGGCAAGCTCATCAATCTTGGGGCTGCCCTCGGTTTCCTTATCAACCAGGCCGGCAGCATTACAGGCCATGCGCGCCTGCTGCAGGGCTGCCATAAGACGATTCTGTTCGTTGGGCGTTAATGGCCGTTTTTTGGCAATATTGGCCAGCTGACCGGCATTATTTAAAGCGACACCATGCAGCTCCAGCTGTTTTTCCGTCATGCCCACATCAAGACGCTGAGTGATTCGTTCCGGCAGTTGATCGCTGACCAGGCTGCGATCCCGGCGCAGCATTACCGGTTCAAGCCGCTGCCTGAGCAGGGAAAGATTACGATAACCCAACACCTTGCCCCGTTCATCCAGCACATGAAAATCAATCATGTAGCGCCAGAGGGGGCCGAGGATTTTTGGATCAACCACCTGCATCAGGCTGTAGAGATCTTCCAGCTTGTTTTCCAGCGGAGTGCCGGTCAGGACAAAGGCATAACGGCTGGGAATAAGCTTGACCGCCGAGGCGATCTTGGTGCGCCAGTTTTTGATCCGTTGCGCCTCATCCATGATAATAAGATCAGGACAGAGATTTTTGTTTATTATTGACAGGTCACGGAGGATCAGTTCGTAATTGAGGATAAAAAAGTTAACCTGCCTGCGGTACTGGGCCTGCCGTTTGTCCGGTGGCCCGCCAATGACCTGGCTTTGCAAGTCGGTAAATTTGGCAATTTCCCGAGCCCATTGCTGCTTGAGCGACGCCGGACAGATAATAAGTGTTTTCTCTACTCCTTCATGGTTTTTCAGCCAGGTTGCGGCGGCAATCGCCTGAATGGTCTTGCCCAGCCCCATGTCGTCGGCGAGTAAGGCCCGGCCGGTTCCGGCCAGAAATGCTGTGCCCGTAACCTGGTAGGGATAGAGCCTTGCCCTGACACCAGGCAGCTGCCCCCGGCTGTTTTCAATCTCCCGGCGTATTTCAGTTGAACGCAGCCGCCGGCTTACGGCCCTGGCCTTTTGCCTGGCCCAGTCAACGGCATCGTCGCCTATATGAATGTCGCCCCGTTCCCCGACCAGCTCGACCAGGGAGAAAAAATCTTCCGGAATCCGTCCTTTGAATTCTCCGTCCGGGGTGAAAAAATTATCCAGAATGTTTAGCAGCTCCGGGTTCATTTCCCGCATGGGATGTAGGCGGATAAGCGGCTCGTTTTCCTGATCCAGATATATATAGGGAAATGGCGCGGCCTGATTTTTAAATTTTTCGTACTTCGGATGTTTTCTGATTTTATGCAGGGCGGCCTCAATATGCTTGCAGGTGCCAAGCTGGTTGCCGGCAAAATCAGGACAGGAACAATAATTGGCCCGCTGGTGAAGATTGCGGATAACCACCCGGTAAGAACGGGGAAACGCGGAATTAAGTGAAGATGCCTGCCAGCTGCCAAACCAGGGCTGACCGCCTTCAGCCTCCACCCTCACTTCCGACTTGCCCCTTTTGATTCTGTCCTTGATAGCAGTGTCAACGGCGGTCAGCAGGCCGTCGATCTCCTGCCGCTGGTCGGCATAGGCATAAAGGACTGCCACCTGATGCCGGCAGACCGTTTCAATGCTGTCCCGGCAATCGCAATGAAACTGAAGCTCTCCTTCCTCTCCGAGCTTTATTTTTACGTCAAGGGGAAAATCTGACATTGTTTCATCTTCAACCACAGCCCACAGCGTGGTACTGTCCTGGTCTATCTCCAGCACCCTGTTTTCCTTGAAACAGGTCAGGCCGAGGCTGATATTTTTAGAATCGGCAATGGTCTGTAAGTCTTCACGATCAAAGAAAAAAATATCTTCATTAATGGGGGCACAGGTATATGTCATGATGGGCCTGCCTGTTATTATTATATTTTTCGGAAACTGTAAATTTTCATCGGCCATGTCGACAATTGCCAAGAAGTATATAAATAAAAAATATCTAAAAGGCAACCTCCATTACGCCTGCGGTCGGATGCAATTAGATCACCTCTCTAATTTCGAGAATTTTTTTCAGTACCACCTTGAGGACATAGCCGTCAAGCTAAGGGGGGTAACCTGCTGTAATAGCAAAATATACTGGACGCAACAACAACTGAGCCGATCATTATACACTCGCCCCCAGCCTCATAATGTTGTCCACTTTTATGTGCCGGCGATAATAATTGTTATTTTTTTCGGTGCGTTATTGATGAGTCAATGGTTAACAATTATCCAGGCGAAACTGTTAATGATAGTGTTGTGCCGGCGTATTTATTGGTTTACGGCCAAATTTCTCGGTCGGCATTATCGGAGTCGAAGTTTATGCCCTGTTTTTAAGGGTGCTTACCTCCGCAGTCAGCCTGTCTTACATAGCACCAGTATGCTGCGCCGGTCTGATCACGAAAATCTAACGGAGTCTCCCGCTGGTCGCTTACCTGGAGTCTCCCGCTGGTCGCTTACCTGGAGTCTCCTGCTGGTCGCTTACCTGCACCCTGCAACCAGTTACAAATACTCCAGTTTGCACTCATTAGGCGCTTGCCCCATGAGTAGTTACGTTTTTCCAAGCATTTAAAACATTAATGCATGATATCAGAATTGAGCAAGTTTTATCCGACAGGACCTTGAGCGCTGGTAAGTACTTTGCAAATTTTTTACAGTTGGGTAGCAAAAAGCATATTTTGGAAAAAATAATTTGAGCAACTATTCTGCAGAAGTCCTTGTTTCATCGTTAACAATTACCACAGAAGCATAGAACTCCTAAATGCGATTACCCCCTTTTCTTGACGGCTATGGCCTCAGGGCTTGACTTAAAAATGCTTAAGCCGTATGATAGGAAACCATCACGTACGGTTCTCAAGGGGAAAGGAGCCGTAAGGCTCCTGCCCTACCCGGTAATAATTAAAATGGAAACGGAATGAGATTTTTTGTAACCGTTCACCAGGGAGTAAATCTTTGCAATATTTAAGTCTCTAAGCGTTTACCAGTGCCTTAGATTTGTTCATTCGGAGTCTCGTTCCTCGCTT
>JANTGB010000235.1 GCA_024763115.1 Desulfobulbaceae bacterium
ATGTCCGCTTCCTTTTTTTTGTTTAAAAGGCTCTTCAGGCAAATCTGTGGATAACTTATAGAATCATCTGTAATTAAAGCGTAACTATTCAGTAGAGACGAAAAACCGCCATAACCACAGACCTGTAACTGTTTACAGGGTGCCTGATATTTTTGCGATTAGACCGGCGTAGCGTATTAGTCAAACGTAAACCGGACTAATCGTGAAAAGATCCGGTGGCCTGTGAGCAGTTACCATTAAAGCTAACAAAAATGAACTACTTGATAACATTAGTCGGCCTGGTGCTGATCCTTGAGGCCCTGCCCTATGTAGCGTTTCCCGAGGCCATGCAGAACTGGCTCAAACAGCTGACCGAAATAAATCCGGCCATACTCCGTATCCTTGGTCTGCTGGCCATGGGAACGGGATTATTGCTCTGCTATATAACCCAGCGCACCGACTGGATACAATGAGCCGTTCCATTCCCCTCTCCTTTGATATTAAATCATATCATTATGACCTGCCGGAAACAATGATAGCCCAGATCCCGGCTGAAGAACGGGACAGTTCACGACTGCTGGCCCTGGACTGCGCGTCCGGACGGATCAGTGATCATGCCTTTCCCGACCTGCTTGATTACCTGAAGCCCGGCGATCTGCTGGTGGCCAACAACACCAAAGTTTTTCCAGCCCGGCTTCTGGGGAAAAAGGCCACGGGCGGCAAAGTGGAACTGCTTATCCTGGAATATCCGGATCAGAAAAACCAAAATTTAAAGAAAGACAAAAACGGCCGGCGGGAAATAATTATTACCGGACTGCTGAAATGCTCCAAACGACCTAAAATTAACAGCATCCTTTTTTTCAGTCCTGATTTACAGGGCGTTGTTCTTAAAATAACCGGGGGCAAGGCGCGAGTTATGTTGCGCTATTGCGGCAACCTGGCTGATATTCTGGAACAAAACGGTCGGACTCCCCTGCCGCCCTATATACATCGTTATAAAGGGGAGCAGCCCGGCGATCGCAGCCGTTATCAGACGGTTTATGCTGAAAATACCGGGGCAATAGCCGCTCCCACTGCCGGACTTCATTTTACTCCCGAACTACTGGAGAAAATAAGCGGAAAAGGAGTGAACTTTACGGCCATTACCCTGCATGTGGGCTATGGTACCTTTGCGCCGGTTAGGGTAAAAGATATCCGTGAACACAAAATTCATTCCGAATTTCTAACAGTCAGCCCGGAGACAGCCCGGCTGATAAATGAGACAAAAGCCTCGGGAGGACGGCTGTTTGCTGTGGGTACAACTACAGTGCGCTGCCTGGAGTTTGCGGCAAGAGATAATGGCCGGGTTGATCCGGTTCAGGGATGGTGTAATTTATATATTTATCCGGGTTATAAGTTTAAGCTGATCAATAACCTGATAACCAACTTCCATCTTCCCGGTTCATCCCTGCTCTTCATGGTCAGTGCCCTGGCGGGCCGTGATATGATTCTTGAATCCTACAGGCACGCAGTCACTTCAGCTTATAGATTTTTCAGCTATGGTGATGCCATGCTGATAATGAATTGTCGTTAAGCAGCACACTTACAGGGAGACCCCTGAGCACAGCAGGTCGAGCCCTTGGTCTCCTTTGGGCAGGAAGAAGCTTTTTTCGCGGGAGTTTTTGCTTTGTTATTTTTTGGGGCCGTGCCGCTACTGCCTGAACTGCTGTAACCATCAGAATACCAGCCGCTACCCTTAAGATGAAAAGAACTTTTGGAAATTAATTTATGCAGTGGCCCGCCGCATTTTTCACAGGTCGTCAGGGGCGGGTCGGAAAAATGTTGTAAGGCTTCACTGATTTCGTGACATTTTTCACATTTATACTCATAAATCGGCATTGTAATACTCCTGTCTATATAAAATATCCCTGAAAAATTATTTAATTTGCTGCTAAATGTAATGCCGCCCGGTAAATCTGTCAATGCCGCCTTTTATTTTCCATAAAGTTTATGGTAGGCTATATTATTCAGACATACCTCATCAGACATTTAAAAGCGGAAACAGGAGAAATACGTGCAGCAGATTTTAACCCTTCAGGCCGAAGAGGGCATGGTGCTGGCCAAAGAGGTCGAGGTTGAAGGTCGGGTTTTATGTGGTAAGGGTACGGAATTAACCGGCAAAATCATTGATCGTTTTCAAAAAATGGATGTCGTTCATATTACGGTTGAAGGTCATCCAGTCCAGGTTGAAGGAGAAAAAAGTCTTAAGGAAGAGCTGCGGGCCATGGAAAAAAGATTCAGCCGGGTAAAAAATGTGCCGCCGCTAACCTATTTAAAGAAAAAACTAATGCAGAAACTGGTCATTTCCCGGAGACAGTAATGGCTGATGACAAAAAGACAAAATATCGCAAGGCCCTGAAACAGACGAAAAACCTGCCCACCTTGCCCGGAATTGTCGCCAAATTGACAAAAATGGCTGAAGACCCTGATACCACAACAGAACAGATGGGCAAGGTAATCAGCAAGGATCATATCCTGGCAGCCAAGCTGCTGATGCTGGTAAACTCGGCCTTTTACGGCTTTCCCCAGAAAATAAGCTCATTAAGCAGCGCTATTGTTTTGCTCGGCTTTAATGTTATAAAAAGTCTGATAATCAGCGCCTCGATTTTTGAACTTATGGAAAATAAAGATGTTGAGCTGTGGGAACATTCCCTGGGCTGTGCCGTGGTTTGCAGCGTGCTGGCAAAACGACTCGATATAAAAGATCCGGAAGAGGTAAGTACAGCCGGTTTGATTCATGATATCGGCAAGGTCGCCATTAAAATTGAGCTGCCAAAGGAAAATGCCTTAATTGACCAGACAGTCAGTAAAAAAAAAGTTTCCCGACGGGAGGCGGAACTTGCCGTCCTGGGGCTTGATCACTCAGTGGTTGGAGGCTGGCTGGCCAAGGGCTGGTATCTTCCGGAAAAACTGGTTGAACCGGTTGCCTGCCATCATAACCCGCAAACGGCCCGTCAGGAAAAACTTCCCACTGCCATTGTTCATTTCAGTGATATCATGATACGCGGCATGGGCTACGGCCACGGCGATGATATCTGGGTGCCGCCGCTCAGCAAAAAGGCCTGGGGGATGCTGGGCTTAGGCCCAGCTGATCTTGATGAGATTATCGATGAAGTGGAGGAAAAGCTCTGGGACGTAAAGGGATTCAGCCTGGAGATTAAATCAGGCCTGGAAAACAAGATGACTTAAACATGAGCAGAATACTGATTGCCGGTTCGGAAAATATCATTTCCGCCGGAGCGAAAATTATTATTGAGGCCAGGGGATACCAACTTCTTTTTTTTCAAACCCTGTCCAAGGCTGTTTCCCAGGTGCTTGATGATCCGCCTGACCTCCTTATTCTGGAAAAAAATTTTGCCGTTGATGGTGAACAGGATCTGATAAAAACCGTTAAGTCCAGCCTGCAGAAGACCAATATTCCCATCCTCCTGGTAGTCGATGAAGAACAGATCTGCGGACTGGACTGGACGGTTTATCCGGTGGATGACCTGTTGATCCGTCCCCTCAGCCCGGAAGTTATCCTGACCAGAATTCAACTTGCCGAAGCCCGGCTGCAGCGGGTATTTGACAATAATCCTTTAAGTAAACTGCCTGGTAATACCTCTATCTTACGAGCAATACAAAACACCCTGGAAAAAATTGAAAGTTATGGGGTCTGCTATGTTGATATTGATAATTTCAAACCCTATAACGACCGCTATGGTTTTTCTCAGGGCGATGATATTATTCTCATGGTTTCCCGCATCCTGGTTAATGTTGTTGATGAACTGGCCAGAGAAAACAGCTTTGTCGGCCATGTAGGCGGTGATGATTATGTCTTCATTGTCCGGGAAGACAAGGTTGAAACTGTCTGCCGAAAAATTATGGCCAATTTTGAAATGGTTAGAAACATGTTTCTCAGCTCTGAAGATCTGGCTGCCGGCTGTTATGTTGAAAAGGACAGGCAGGGCAGAGAAACAACATACGGCCTGCTGAGTCTCTCCATTGCCGTGGTTATCTCCGACGCACAGAAATACGAGCATGCCGCCGAGATTGCCGCTATTGCCTCCCAGGTAAAGCATTATGTCAAAAAGAAAAGCGGCAGTAATTACATGATTGATCGCCGGGGAAAGAATTAATGTAACTACTTATGGGGTTCGCCTAAGCTTTTTCCAAAACTACGCTTGGGAAAAGAGGCCCCTTCGGGGCAGTTGAATCTGCAATCATGATGCATATATTTATTGAGTATAGACCTCGTAAAATTTAATCATATAATTACGGTAACTACTCACAGGGCACCGCATATTTCCGCGATCAGCCTGGCTTACATAGCACCAGTATGCTGCACCAGTCTGATCACGAAAATCTACGGCACC
>JANTGB010000236.1 GCA_024763115.1 Desulfobulbaceae bacterium
TCAAAAAGAAATACTTAAAAACAACATTACGAGTGAAGAAGGGCCGAAAAAGAAGGTGAATGCTGAAAGTGCCCTGAATCACTTATTGTTTGTTCTTAAAGATTATATCTGTCATAAAATGCTGGAGGCAGCGTAGAAAATCAAATTGCCAATAAATATGTCAAGACTTTTGGGACGGAGTACTAGCCGGCAGAATGAAGCAGGGCTTGATGGATTTCCCGGCGAAATTCGGGATCGTTGATTTTTTGCCCCTGATAATCCAGGACATAAAAAACATCAACAACCTGATCACCGGCAGTGGCGATTCTGGCCCGATAGGTATTGATGCCGAAATCCCACAGGGTACGGGTAACATCGTAAAGAAGACCGGACCGATTCTCGGCATACACCTCAATGACCGTGTAGCTGTCCGAGGCGCTGGCGTCAATTTCCACCCTGGCCGTATCACCTGGAGCCGCTTTCAATATCTGATTTTCCCTGGAATGAAGCATTTTATCCAGTCGATGGGCAAGACCGAGCTGAAAATTAATAGCCTTTTTCAGGTCATTATTCAAACTCTGCCAGTTCTGGTCGCCGAATTCACAATTCAGGGCCGGGGTAACATCAAGGACATCAACTACTGTCCCGTCCGACCAGGTGAAAATCCGGGCGGCCAGCACCTGAAGATGATGCAGGGCCAGAACGCCGCATATTTTGGCCAACAGGCCGGGCCGATCCCGGCTCATGATAAGCAGAGACCAGTGGCCGTCCTTGTTTTCAGCTGCCAACAACAGCTGTTGCCGCTCAAGCTCCTGGTGATGAAATATATGACTGATAATCTCTTCCGGACTGAAATAACGAAAATAATCATCCGGCAGGCGGTCGAGGTCAAATTCTTTCCAGCCAAGTCCATCGCGCACCTCTGTACGTAACCTTTTAACATCGAGATCCGGATCATCCGGGACAATGGCCTTCGGCTGTTCCAGCACATGATTGATTTTCAGAAACAATTGCTGGAGCAAAGCCGCCTTCCAGTCGTTCCAAGCCATTGGCCCCGTGGCCCTGGCATCGGCAATTGAGAGCAGATATAGCATGGCCAGCCGGTCTGTGTCCCCGATTTCAGCCGCGCAGCGCCTGATGAGGTTATCATCCTCAAGATCACGCCGCATGGCTGTCTCCGGCAGAAAGAGATGCTCTTGAACCAGAAAGGCCAGGCACTTATTCTCGGTTTCAGGAAGTCCAAGCCGTTCGCCGATTGCCGCCGCCAGTTCAGCTCCATACTCCGAGTGGTTTCTCGAGTATCCCTTGCCGATATCATGGAGAAGAGCGGCCAGGTAAAGAAGATGCTTTGCTTTTAATTCCGTAAAGACGGTTGTTTTTTCCAGAGCCAGCTTATGAACCTCGACCACGGTCTGGAGAAGGTGACGGTCAACCGTATAGACGTGGTATACGTCATGTTGGGCCAGAGAACTGATATGCTGAAACTCCGGCAGATAGGCGGCCAGCATGCCGGTATCCAGCAGGCTTGAGAGAACGGTCAGGGGATTTGCGGAAGCCTGCAGGGTTTGGAGAAAGGCATCGGCCATGCGGCGGGAAGTTCGCAGCCGTGAGTCAACAAGACGCAGGTTCTCCTGAACCAGTTTTCTTGTCTGATGATGAATCGGCAGTCCGGTGGCAGCGGAACAGGCAAATATCCGCATCAGAAGCAGGGGACGTTTTTTCAGCAGATTCCGGTCACAATAGATTTTATCGCTGCGGATTTCGATACCCTTTTCCAGGAATCGATCCGCGTCTCGGGACTGATGGGGCCGTAGAACATTTTCCACATGTTCAAAGAACAGCTCGGCAGTCCTGGCAATAGTCCGCAGGTTGGAATGTACTTCCCGCATGAAACTCTCCACCCCAAGCGCCTCTTTGCTGTCACTGTAGCCAAAGGCGGCTGCCATTTCTTCCTGATGTTCAAAATAAAGCTGATCGTTTTTCCGACCGCTTATGTAATGCAGCCGGTTACGGATTTTGACCAGATGGTTCCAGGCCTCTTCAAATGTTTTCCGTTCGTCCGGGGAAAACAGTCCTGATTCTTCCATGGATGCCAGATTCTTCAGGCCGAAAATGACCTTGGCTGTCCAGAGTATGGCCTGAATATCACGAAAGCCGCCCCGGCACTCCTTGATATTAGGCTCAAGCAGGTAGCTGTGGTTACCGAAACGCTGATGCCGTTTTAAACGGTGTGTCAGCATATTTTCAAAAAATTCCCGGCGTTTCCCTTCTACAAAGGTCCGGCGGAGTTTTTTGTTCAATTCATCAAAAAGAACCTTGGAGCCGGCCAGCAATCTGGCGTCAAGCAGAGAGACTTCAAGAAAAAAATTTTTTTTGGCCTCGGACAGGCAGGTTTCAGGCGTGCGAACCCCATGCCCCACTTCGAGTCCGGCATCCCAGAGGGGATAAAAAACCGCCTCCGCCACCTCGTTCAACCGCTTCTTGTCGGTTTTTTTGTGGAGAAGCATGATGTCAATATCGGAAAAGGGAAAAAGCTCACCTCGGCCATAGCCGCCCAGCGCCACCAGGGCCATGTCCCCAGCGGCCTGACAGCTGTTGAAATTATGGATCAGGAAATCATCCAGCAGTCGGGTATGTTTCTCCAGCAGGCTGTAACCGCTCAATCCTTGACGCCACAAATTTTCCAGCGCCTTTTTTTTGGCTTGGAGCTCTCCACTCATAATTTAATACCTTGCTGCAGAAATTCTGTAACTTTGATGAATGCCGCTATTTTTTCATGATGCTCCGCAACTACTCATGGGGTAAGCGCCTAAGACAGGCTGATCGCGGAAATATACTACGCCCTGAATAGTTACGAATTAGATCAATAATTAACGGTCAATCAGTCCGTAACCCTGTTCACCATGCAGGGAGTAATCCATGCCGGCCAGCTCCCTTTCCTCATCCAGGCGAAATCCTACTGTTTTCTCGACAATAAAACAGATAACAAATGTAGCTGCAACAGCCAGAGCAATGGTGGCGCCCATACCGATGAGTTGAACCTTGAGCTGATCGATACTGGTCCAGGTTCCGGACGAAGAGGATGCCGCAGCAGCAGTCATCCAGCTTTTCCGGATAAAAAAGGAAAGAAGGAGAACCCCCAGTCCGCTGCCTACGCCATGAATGCCGAAACAGTCAAGGCTGTCATCGTAGCCGAGTTTTGTTTTGGCAATCAGGGCGAAATAACAGACAATTGAAGAAAGAGCGCCGAGAATGATGGCCCCCAGGGGCTGGACAACTCCGGCAGCAGGAGTAATGACTACAAGACCGGCCAGAATTCCGGAAGCAAAACCAAGAGCGGTTGCTTTACGATGAGAAACAGCCTCAATCAACATCCAGGTCAAAGCGCCACTGGCAGCGGAAACCTGGGTCATGGTCAGGGCCCGGGCCGTATCCAGGCCGCTTTGCAAGGTTGATCCGGCATTGAAGCCGAACCAGCCGACCCAGAGGAGGCCGGCTCCCATCATGGTCATGACCAGATTATTCGGCTGCATCAGTCTTTTTGGATAGCCCCGCCGGGGTCCGAGATAAAGGGCAACTACCAGGGCGCTGATTCCGGCCGAGACATGGATGACCAGACCACCCGCCAGGTCAATGACACCGGCGGCGCCGATATTAAAAAGCCAGCCGTCCGAAGCCCAGATCCAGTGGCAAAGCGGACAGTAGACTGCTAAAAACCAGAGAATGATAAAGAGGCAATAACCTCTAAAAAAGACTCGCTCCGCCAGGGCGCCGCTGATCAGGGCCGGGGTAATAATGGCAAACTTACCCTGGAACATGGCCAGAATATACTCCGGCACTCCGTTTGTGATCACGTCATCAATGCCCTGCAGAAGGAAATAATCCTGGTTCCAGCCCAGAAAACCGCCCATTATTCCTTTGCCGAATGTCAGGGCATAGCCGCATACCACCCAGAGTACGCCAATAATGGCTATGGATACATAGCTGTGCATCATGGTTCCCAGAACGTTTTTTGACCGTACCAGACCACCATAAAACATGGCCAGACCAGGTACCATAAGCAACACCAGGGCTGTTGAAATAAGCATCCAGGCCGTGCTACCCGAATCAACCGGACAACTTTCGGCTCCAAAAACAATACGCGGCAAGAGCAGGGCCAGGCCCGTTATGGCCAGGCTGACTCCTCGGGTTTTCATAATTTCTCCTTATGTTAATGATTGATGGCAGTAAAGGGGGTGTTGAAAAATATCCCAATTAATCAAGGCAATTAACGTGCCATTTTATTAAATTATTGTAACCGTTCACCAGGGAATAAATCTTTGCAATATTTAAGTCTCTAAGCGTTTACCAGTGCCTTAGATTCGGAGTCTGCGCTTACCTGTTCATTCGG
>JANTGB010000237.1 GCA_024763115.1 Desulfobulbaceae bacterium
CGCGAACCATCAAAAAAAATCTTGCTGATATTTGTAGCCTCAAACCTCTGCTCGGTCATAATCGTTAATACCTTAAGGCCTCGGCCGGATTAACCCTGGCCGCCTGCCATGAGGGATAAAGAGTGGCAAGAAAGGTGATCAGTACGGCGGAAACAGCAATAAGAGTTACATCCAGGGGAAGTATTTTAACCGGCAGGGTGGTCATGGGATAAACATCACTGGGCAGCTTGATAAAATGATAACGGCTGAGCAGTTTGCAGATTCCCAGGCCTCCGGCTACCCCGATAAGGGTGCCGCTCAAGCCGATTATCAGTCCTTCGTAGATAAAAATTCGCATTATGCTTTTTGAGGTGGCGCCCATGGATTTAAGGATGGCAATATCCTTGGTTTTTTCCATGACCACCATAATCAGGGTACTGATAATGTTAAAGGCCGCCACCAGCACAATTAAAACCAGGGCGATAAACATCCCTGTTTTTTCTAGTTTCAGGGCGGAAAAAAGATTTTTATTCATCATCATCCAGTCCTTGGCCACATAGCTCGGCCCCAGGGCATCCATCAGGGCGGCGGCAATTGTTCCGGCCTGGTATATATCGGCAACTTTCAGTTCCAGACCATGCACTTCATTACCCATATTAAGAAAACTGCGGGCCGTGACCAATGAGACATAGGCCAGGGATGAATCATACTCATACATACCAGTGTCAAATATGCCTACCACTTCACAGGTAAGAATTTTGGGAATTATCCCCATGGGAGTAAGGGGGCCGGACGAGGCGAGCAGCCTGATTTTATCATGACGGACGACCCGCAGTTTGCGGGCAAGCTGTTTGCCGATAATGACTCCGGGGCGTTGATGCGGTCGGTCGGGATCAGGTTTGAGATCCATAAGATTGCCGCTCTGCATCTGTCCGGCCAGGCTGAGGACGGATGATGCTGTTGTCGGATCAATCCCCCGCAGGACAACGCCGGTATTGCTTGCGCCACTGCTTATCATGGTCTGCGCGTATATGTAGGGAGTAGCGCCGATTACCCCTTTCTGGTTGAGGATGATCGGCAGCAGGCGTTGATAATCGCTAATTGATCCGGTCAGGCGCTGCACAATGATATGGGAATTAACCCCGAGAATTTTATTACGCAGTTCCTGGGTAAAGCCGGTCATCACTGCCAGGACTACGATCAGGGCCGTAACTCCAAGAGCCACACCGCTGATGGAAATCAGAGAAATCAGGGAAATAAAACCCTGCCTGCGTCCGGCCTTAAGGTAACGGCGACATATAAATGACTCAAAACCCATTTGTTTTTTTATTCATGTTTAGAGGTTCAGGGGTTCAGGGGTTCAAAGGTTCAGAGGTTCAGGGTTCAGAGGTTCAGAGGTTCTGTCCTCTGTCCTCTGTCTTCTGTCCTCTGTCCTCTGTCCTCTGACGTCTGACGTCTATCTTCCGGTTTCCGACCTCAGATGGGGAAAAAGAATAACATCACGGATTGAAGGAGAGTCGGTGAGCAGCATGACCAGCCGGTCAATGCCGATGCCCTCGCCTGCCGCCGGCGGCATGCCGTATTCCAGGGCCCGGAGAAAATCCTGGTCAAGCTCAGGAAATATTTCTTCATCCTCACCTCGTTCGGCAATCTGTTTTTCCAGGCGCTGCCGCTGATCGACCGGGTCATTTAACTCACTGAAGGCATTGGCAATTTCCCGACCGGTTATAAAAAGTTCAAAACGGTCGGTAACCTCAGGATTTTCCTCGTTGCGCCGAGCCAGGGGGGAAATCTCAGTGGGATAAGCGGTAATGAAAGTCGGATCCTGTAGGTTTTCCTCAACCAGCAGTTCAAAAAGTTCATTTTTAGCCTTGCCGGGGCCGGCGGTTTCATCAAGTTCAATTCCCCTGTCTCCGGCCAGCTGGATAATCTTGTCATTATCAGCCAGAATTTCCGGCGCAATGCCGCCGACTTCCACTAAAGATTCTTCCATGGTAAAACGTTTCCAGGGAGGAGATAAATCAACCTCCCGGCCCTGGTAATTAATCAGCATGGAGCCGGTAACTTCAGCCGCGATCCAGGAAACCATCTCTTCGGTCAGATCCATCAGTTCTTCATAATCGGCAAAGGCCTGATAAAATTCCAGCATGGTAAATTCGGGGTTGTGGCGGGTGGAAAGGCCTTCATTCCGGAAATTGCGATTAATTTCAAATACTTTTTCAAAGCCGCCCACCAGCAGGCGCTTGAGATAAAGTTCCGGGGCAATCCGCAGATAAAGATTCATGTCCAGGGCATTATGATGGGTCTGAAAGGGTTTGGCCGTAGCCCCGCCGGCAATAGGGTGCATCATCGGGGTTTCCACCTCCATAAAGCCCCGGTTTACCAGGAAGTTACGAACCAGGCGGATAATTTCCACCCGTTTCCTGAATGTATCCCGCACCTCGGGATTCACAATAAGATCAACATAACGTTGACGGTATCTGATTTCGACATCAGTCAGGCCATGAAATTTTTCCGGCAGGGGGCGCAGCGATTTGGTTATGGGCTGTAAAGCAGTAGCCTGCAGGGTCACCTCGCCGGTCTTGGTGCGAAAGAGCGAGCCGGTAAATCCGGCAATATCGCCGATATCCAGTTTCTTGAAAATTTGATAAACTTCCGGGCCCACGGTATCCCGTTTTATGTAGACCTGCATTCGTCCTGTTTCATCCTGCAGGTGAAGAAAGGCGGCCTTGCCGAATTTGCGCAGTCCGACAATTCTGCCGCCGATTGCCATGGTACCCCCCTCAAGAGGGGCATCCGGGTTATCCGGCTCTTCGGGCAGAATATCTTTAATATGATGAGTGGGCTTGAAGTTATTGGCATAAAGAGGAACGCCTAAAGCTGCCAGGTCATCCGCCTTTTGTCGCCGCTGTCGCAATAATTGATTATTTTCTTTCATTAGGATTAGTTTGCTGAGAATGATTGATTATGTTGGTGATGCCGGTTTGTGGGTTAAAAGGTTCAAAGTTCAGGGTTCACGGTTGCTGGAATCCTTGAGATAAGGGGTATCCTCTATTTAACGAGTTCTGTTTTTATAAATATTTATTTCGTAATATTTTTGACACATCCCTGGTTAATTCCAGAACCCGGCGAGCCATTTTCGGGGTTAAAGCTCCGGTGCCGCAACTGGGCGTAATAAGGCTCTGTTTTAACAGGGCAGGTAAATCCCATTTACCCCGGGCCAGCTGCTTTGCCTGATTTTCCCAGAGATCGGCCAGGCTTTCAGGGCTTTCCTTTGTTATCTGCTCCGCTTCCGAAGTAGGAACAATCCCCCAGGCCAGAATCGAACCTTGTTCAAGAAAGGCAAGCAATTCATCCCGGCAGGTTATCAGCCGGTCAAAAAAACCATAGGCGTCAAAGTTAAGAATATCAAAATCCAGGGAAAGGAGCAGGGGCCAGTCAGTATTGGCACAGACATGAATTCCGGCCAGGCCCCCGGCCTGGTGAATTGCATTTATCATCTCTGTCTGATCTGCGGCAATATCGTCCTTACTGATACTGATAAAAGAAGATGAACCGAGCCCGGCCAGGGCCGGTTCATCAATAAAAATAATAACCGGCACGTCAAGTTCAGCCAGAAAAGCCGTCTGCCAGGCCGCTTTCATGGCCAGACCTTTAACCACTATTTCCCTGATGGTGGGATCATAATACCCGGCCCGCTGTTCCTGATCCATCATGCCGGTAAGCAGGGTAAAAGGGCCGGTTATCTGCCCCTTGATCGCTTTACAGTTGTTGTTGCCGACCAGCTTATCCTTAAGTAGATAAAGACCTTCGGCCCGTTCCCGGCTGACCGCAAAACGAGATGATAAAAGGCGATCGGGTTCTTCGCTTATCAGCAGATAGTCCTCAAAAAAAGCCAGCATTTCCTCGCTGAATTCAGGCCTGGTAATATCAAACCAGGTTTTGTCGTCTTTACTGATAATACCGGGTATTTTTTCAATAAACTGGAGCAGCATACCTTCCAGCCGGATAGCGGGCAGCTGAGGCCAGAGTGGAATTTCCGGGGTATATGAAAATATCCACTCCAGGGCTTCACTATGATCGGCCAGGGGAATTGAACCAATAAGGGTAGGCAGGCCACCGGCACTGAACGGGTGTTGTTTCATTACAATATCCAGAAAATTTTTTTATTCAACCCAACCGTAACTACTCATGGGGTAAGCGCCTAATGCGTGCAAACCTCAGTATTTGTAACTGCTCTGAGTCTGCGCTTACCAGCAGGGTGCAGGTAAGCGACCGGAGGGAGACTCCAGGTAAGCGACCAGAGGGAGACTCCAGGTAAGCGACCAGAGGGAGACTCCAGGTAAGCGACC
>JANTGB010000238.1 GCA_024763115.1 Desulfobulbaceae bacterium
CCGTAGATTTTCGTGATCAGGTCGGCGCAGCGTATTAGTCATACGTAAGCCGGACTGATCGCGGAAATATGCGGTACCCTGTGAGCAGTTACATGTTTTTTATAACAATACAGCCTGATTTTTTCCTTGTCCGTAGCACAGTGCCGATTTTGGCATAATAAATGCATTCTGAACTCATTAACTTTATCAAATTCAGGAAACAGCGCTAAAATACAGGAAAAAATCACGGAAACAGGAAATAATTGCCCAGTTAACCATACTTGGTGTGTCGATATTTTGACTACAGCTGGACGCTTTGACCGAAAACTGATTTGATCAGCTCCCAGGAGAATTCTATGTCATCAGGCATTAACAAAACAACCATTATTCTCGCCTTTATCATTACCGGGATGGCATTTTCCGCTGGAACCGGACAGGCCGGGGAACCATGGACAAATATCTTAACCGGCAGACGGTCTGCCACCGGGACAAGTAGTTACAGCTACCGAAATACAGGCGCTTCTCCTGCCCCCGCTCAATCATGGACAGCAGGATTTTCGTCGTTATTCAGCTCTGAAAAAAAGGATCAGTCACCTGTAGACCAGGGCAATGAATTAAAATTACGGGTCAAGGAGCTGGCTGATCAGTTACTCGCCAATACCAGGGAAGACATCAGGGACGAGGAAAGCATTACCGTATGCTCCTTTGTCAACCTTAATCATCTCTATGCCACTTCCGCTCTGGGGCGTTACCTGGGTGAACAGATGATTAATGAACTGCAGCTTGCCGGACTTGATGTTTTCGATGTGCGTATTACCCCGTCAATGATGATCAGCCGGGGATTCGGCGAGTACGGCCTGTCCAGAGATATGGCGGAACTGTCCTTTGTTCATCCAGGGTCGGCCATGCTGGTCGGCACCTATAGTTTTACCGATAATGAAATTTTTATTAACGCCAGGCTGCTGCGGAACAGCGACGGCAAGGTGCTGTCATCCGCTTCTGCGGTTATGGCCAAAAACAGGGTTTCAACCGCCCTGCTGGCCGATGAGGCACGGCCCCCCCGGCGGGGAACGCCGGTGGCGATCAGGCCCTTTGCGGATTTACACTTACAGGAAAAGAATTCCGAATGAAAAAAATAATCCTTGTTTTGCTTGCCTTGTTTTTTGCCGGATGTGCCTGGCAAAAACCAGACACTTCGCTGCCGACAGCCAATTTTTTCGGCTTTGGTGAAGAAATTGCCGGACAGCTTGTTGACAGCAATTCCCAGGTTGTTGTCCAGGGAGAAAAATTGATTCTTACCACAATGGTTGACCTCGACAATCTTTATAAAACTTCCGCCTTTGGCCGGGCCATTACCGAATCCCTGTCAACCTGTCTCTTTCGCCGCGGTTTTCAGGTAACGGAAATAAGAAAAACCCCGGCCCTTTTTATCCGGCAGCAAAAAGGGGAACTCAGCCTGAGTCGAGATGCGGCCCGAATCAGTCCTGAACAAAATGCCACCGCCATTGTTACCGGCACCTACTCCCTGACCCCGGATACGGTAATAATTAATGTTAAAATGATTTCAACCGATGCCGATACGGTGCTGTCCGTAGCAGGTCTTGAAATTGACCGGGACAGGAACATAAACAGTCTGTTGAGCCGGACATCCGGAACCAGCCGTTATGATCTTTCCGCTTATGAGCAATAGAAGCCGGAAAACAGAATCCTGAGGACGGAAAGTGGACAAGCTGATGATAAAAAGAATAATTCCGGTAATAATAATTGTCCTGCTGGCCGGATGCGGAGTCGGCAGGCCTGATATTGATGAGGCGGGAATCAGGACAAATGCTCCGATTGTCTATATCCATCCCCTCTACGATAATATAGATAAATCGTCAGTGGCGGTTATCCCCTTTCAGGTGGCGGACGGCATAGACATAACCCTTTCAAAACGGGTGGCTGCCCTGTTTCGTGATGTCCTGCTGGGTAAACGGGCCTTTACCACGGTTAAACTTGTGGACACGGTTTACTCTTCCCTTCCCGAAGCCATTAGAACAGGGCGCGAGGCAGACACTGATCTGGTGCTGGCCGGCAGGGTTAATTATGTAGTGTCCGGTACCCGAATGGGCGGCGCGAAGGTGGATGTTTCAGTGCGACTGCTTGATGTAAAAAGCGGGGACACTCTCTGGTATATTGAGCAGACTATGGATCAGGATATGGATTATCCCGATGTCGGCGTCTCCCACCGGCTTTCTTCAGTGTTTTCAATTCCGGAAATCAGGCCATCCGAGGCCGCACCCACCGTACCCAATATGCTGGTTCACATTGCTGTCGATATGGCTGATGTTATGGCACGGTAAATCACTGGCCTAAACGGTTTTCATTGATATTATGTAACCGTTTACCAGTGCCTTAGGTTCGGAGTCTCGTTCCTCGCTTACCTGTGCCTTCGCAGCATGGTGGTGCTATTCAAGCAGGCAGGTAAGCGAGGAACGAGACTCCGAAATGGACAAAGATGAGGTGCTGGTGAACGCTTACGATATTATCGGCGTAACTGTAATTTTACAGGTCTGATTAAGGAGCCGATAAGCGAGCAAAGCGAGACATCAAGATCAGACATTATCCTTTTTGTCAAAAGGATTTCGCAGCAGCAGGGTCTCGGCCCGATCAGGCCCCACGGAAACAATACAGGGGGCAATTCCGGTCAAATCCTCTATTCGCTTCAGATAATCAGCGGCACTGACCGGCAGATCCTCAAGGCTTCTTACCGCAGTTATATCCTCTTCCCAGCCGGGAATTTCCTCGTAAACGGGCTGCAGCTTCTGAGTTGTCCTGATATTACCGGGCATGGCGGTAAATGTTTGACCGTCAGCCTGGTAAGATGTGGCAATTTTCAAATTTCCCTGGCCGCTTAAAACATCTAGTTTGGTAATAGCCAGGCCGGTAACCCCGTTTAGCCGCACCGCTTCATCGGCAACAACAGCGTCCAGCCAGCCGCAGCGCCGCTTGCGACCGGTGGTGGCCCCGAATTCTCCACCCTTTTCTTGAATCGCATCGCCGACTTTGTCAAAAAGCTCGGTAGGAAACGGCCCTTCTCCCACTCTGGTTGTATAGGCCTTGAGAATCCCGACAACCTCATCAATATGAGCCGGCCCGAAACCCGAACCAATACAGGCATTACCGGCAATGGTATTTGATGAGGTTACAAAAGGATAGGTGCCGTGATCAATATCAAGCTGGGTGCCCTGGGCTCCCTCGAAAAGAATATTTTTCCCAGCCTTGCGCCCTTTATCAAGTTTCACTGAAACATTACCGATAAAAGGGCTGAGCTTTTCAGCATACTTCTGGAACCGGCTATATATATCATCAAAGGAAACGGCCGGCTGCCCATAATTTTCCGTCAGAATCCGATTCTTTTCCGCCAGATTCTGCTCCAGTTTATCCCGAAACAGATCATCATCAAGCAGATCTCCAATTTTTATGCCGCAGCGCAGAATCTTATCCCCGTAACAGGGGCCTATTCCCCTGCCCGTGGTCCCGATTTTCGCCCCTTTTTTCTTGACCGATTCGCTTCCCAGGTCAAGAGCGCGATGATAGGGCATAATAAGATGGGTACGCTCGCTGATGGTCAGGCGCTCCGCTGTTACCGGCAGGCCGTTTTCGGCAAGTTCAGCCATTTCGTCCAGAAGAACTCCGGGATCAAGGACAACTCCGTTACCGATCAGACATTGTTTATCTTCATAGAGAATGCCGGAAGGAATCAGATGAAAAACAAATTTTTTTCCTTCAACCACCAGGGTATGACCGGCATTATTGCCTCCCTGAAAACGCACGACATAATCAGCATAACGAGTCAGCAAATCAACAATTTTACCTTTACCTTCATCACCCCACTGGGTTCCAACTACTACGACACCGGCCATCTCAGTCTCCTCAAAAATAACCACAAAGCCTTGGAGGAATCCCCAAGTTATAAATAAAGCAGGAAAACGCCCTTTTTTGAACAGGGCTGTTTCATTAATTTTACCGAAGAGGACAATAGTCAAAGGAATAAAAAAAGTCAATCAACGAGTTACCTTGATTGCTTCTATTCCCTTAGGGCTCACGCAAAAAAAAATTAGTAGAGATAAGGGGCAATCCGGCCATTTAGAGAAGTGATCTGATTGCATGTAAGCGCGGGCGTAGCAGTGCTGCGTTCTCAGGATCGAATAATTGCAGATCGCTTATCTAACCCACTAAAGTGGAAGTGGACTTAGAATTTTTAGTCCCTTAGAATTAATTTTCGTGTTTTTTATGGCAAGAAATTGAAAACTTTCTTTGAAATAAACAACTTGCATCTACTGTTAAGGGACTTA
>JANTGB010000239.1 GCA_024763115.1 Desulfobulbaceae bacterium
CCGACCTGATCACGAAAATCTACGGCACCCTGTAACCAGTTACAATTACAGGGGTTAGCGAAGTTATAGCGCTTACCCCATGAGTAGTTACGAAAAATAATGACATTGCAAAAAGTATCTGGTACAAAATCAGCATGCGCAACATTATAGAAATTGAGGTATTCAACAAACTGTTTTCTTCCATAGCCGAAGAAATGGGTATAGTGCTCAAACGCTCGGCCTTTTCCTCCAACATTAAGGAACGCTGCGATTTTTCCTGCGCCATTTTTGATCATAAAGGTGAACCGGCAGCCCAGGCAGCCCATATTCCGGTACACCTGGGAGCTATGCCGGAAACCCTGAAATCGACGATTAACCAATTTACTCTGCGGCCCGGTGATGTCATAATTACAAACGATCCTTTTCAGGGGGGCAGCCATCTGCCCGACATAACCCTGATTAAAGGATTACACGATGACTCAGGCAGGATATTGTTCTATCTGGTAAACCGGGCCCATCATGCCGATGTCGGCGGCAGGACGCCCGGCTCCATGGGATTTTCCCTTTCTCTGGCTGATGAGGGAATTCTTATTCCACCCACATTATTATACGAAAAAGGCCGATTAAACCAAAATTTTTTCAACGGATTTCTGGCCACTGTCCGCAATCCGGCGGAACGGCAGGGTGACATCCGGGCCCAGAGAGCTTCCCTTGAGCGGGGCAGCGTCAGGCTGAGTGAACTGTTGAAAAGATATGGCGCTCCCCATATTTTTACCATCCTTGATCAGCTGAAAAATTATGCTGAAGAAGTGATGGCCGATACCCTCCACCAGCTGCCGGACGGAAGTTACTCCTTTACTGATCATCTTGATAATGACGGCATAAGCCGCAGGCCCCTGCCCATATCCCTGGAATTAACCATCAGCGGTAACAGGGCTGTGGCTGATTTCCGGCAAAGCGCCGCGCAGATCGACACACCCCTTAATACCGTCCGGGCCGTAACCATCTCAGCTGTCATGTATGCCTTTCAATGTCTGGTGGGAGAAGGATATCCAATCAACCAGGGGAGCTATCGACCGATTTCCGTCAAAACCCGGCCGGGAACCATTCTTGACAGCCAATATCCGGCTCCGGTTGCGGCCGGCAATGTTGAAACCTCCCAACGAATTGTTGACACCCTGTTCGGCGCCCTGGCCCAGGCGGCACCGAAGCTGATTCCGGCTGCAAGCTGCGGCAGCATGAATAATATCGCCATCGGCGGAGTCAAGGAGCAGTTTACCTATTATGAAACAATCGGCGGCGGTATGGGAGGCAGGCCCGGCAAGGCCGGTTTAGATGGTATCCATACCCACATGACCAATACCATGAATACTCCGGTGGAAGCCCTGGAGCACAGCTATCCGCTTCAGGTTACAAAATACGGATTACGGCAAAATTCAGGAGGAAAGGGCAAGTTCCCGGGAGGAAACGGCATTATTCGAATTTACCGCTTTCTGAAATCAAGTCATGTATCACTCTTGATGGAACGGCGCAGTCAGGTTCCTTATGGAGTGGCAGGAGGTGAATCGGGTAAAAATGGAGAAAGCTGGTTACTAAGGGGTAAAAAAAGAAAAAAACTGCCGGGCAAAATAAATTTTCAGGCAGAAGCAGATGACAGATTGATCATCAAAACACCGGGCGGAGGGGGTTGGGGTAAAGAATAATTTTTCCTAATCTCCCGGTGAAAATTGAGTACATTTTTCAGTCAGGATACAAACTCCTTTTTTTTTCATTATCTCCTGAATTTCATCCTCGGAAAGAATTGAATTTTTATGTCGGGAAATATAGACCAGGCAATCTACACAGACATTTAAGATGGTTCGGTAATCCTCCAGCTCTCTGGCCAGTTCCCAGCAGGGTATGTCGCCTTTTTCCCGAGCCGGGCAATCATCGGTTTTAACGCATTTTGTAATATTCCAGCAATGCCAGTCTATTGGCGACATAGATAAAACCTTTTCTTTGATTCAGAAGTTTAAGGTGAATTACGCTGAAACTCTTCAGCCTTTCCTCGTCTGCAAGACATCAATAATAAACCATTAACTGAGAAACTGGTCAAGGGCGGAAATTAAATTTTCTTTACCTGCCCCGGTTCGAGCTGAGAAAAGCAGTCGTTCCGCTGGTCTTACCCCCAGCCCGGCATCAAGCAGGGCCGCATTTTTACCCTGCTGACTTTTTTTGACCTTATCCAGTTTGGTATAAACCGGCAGAAAAGGCACCCTGTTGCTCCTCAGCCAGGTGACAAGCTCCAGATCCTGGGGTTTTACTCCATGACGAAGATCAATAATAACCACTACGCAGCATAAAGACTCCCGGTTGAGCAGATAGGAGGAAATCAGGCCCTGCCAGTCATTTTTTATCTTTCTCGGCACTTTGGCATAGCCGTAACCCGGCAGATCTACCAGATAAAGACCGGCCTCAACCAGAAAAAAATTCAGGCTCCGGGTTTTGCCGGGCCGACCACTGACCTTGACCAGGTTGCGTCGATTGATTAATTTGTTGATCAGGCTGGATTTGCCGACATTTGACCGTCCGGCAAAGGCAATTTCGGGAAATTCCGGAACCGGCAGATTACTTGTCTTAAAAACGCTTTTAACAAAACCGACCCTGGGAGAGTCCCATAATGAAGTCATTTTTTCAAATAACCTTATTCAAGGCGTATTCAATAATTCCTTCAGCCCCGGCATCCAGGAGCTGGGGAATTAAATCCCGTACCACATGGCCGGCTATCACGGTTTCCACTGAATACCATTTGGTATGATAAAGATGTGCCACCGTAGGCGCGTTCAGGCTGGGCAAAAGCTCTATAACCTCACCAAGCCGTTCCTCCGGGACATTCATTTTGACTCCGACTACCTTGTCAGCCCGCAGGGCACCCTGCATCAACCGGGCGATGTTCTTTATTTTGCGACGTTTCCATGGGTCATCCCAGGATTTCTTGTTAGCAACGAACTGGGTATTAGAGGTCATCAGCTCGTGGATAATCCGCAGACCATGAGCCCGGATGGTGGATTCCGTTTCCGTAACCTCAACAATGGCGTCAGCCAGTTTGGAAACAACCTTGGCCTCGGTGGCGCCCCAGGAAAATTCAATATCAACATCAATATTTTTTTCAGCAAAAAAACGTTTGCTGTAATTTACCAACTCAGTGGCAACTTTTTTGCCTTGCAGGTCGTCAATGGTCTTGATTTCAGAATCGCCGGGAACGGCAATAACCCAGCGGGTAGGCTTGCGGCTCACCTTGGAATAGATCAAATCCTCAACCACAACAATATCCGATTCATTTTCAAGAATCCAATCCTTGCCGGTTATTCCCGCGTCAAGTACTCCATCTTCAATATAACGGGACATTTCCTGCGGACGACAGATGGAACAGGACAATTCAGGGTCATCAACTTCCGGAAAGTAATTTCGTGATGATAACTTGAAATGCCAGCCGGAACGGGCAAAAAGATCAATCGTCGCCTTTTCCAGGCTGCCCTTTGGAATCCCCAGTTTTAAAAGATTCATTTGTTATATACCTCTTCAGGGTCAAATACCGGCTCGGCAATGACCCGCAATTCATTATCTTTGACCTGACGGAAAAAACAGCTGCGATATCCCTTGTGGCAGGCGGCTCCTCCCAACTGCTCTATCTTGAAAACCACAGTGTCCTCGTCGCAGTCAACTAAAATTTCCTTAACCAGCTGAACATGGTTGGATGATTCACCTTTGAGCCACAATTTTTCGCGCGACCGGCTCCAGTAATGAACCTTGCCGGTTTCCAGTGTTTTTTGCCACGATTCCTCATTTATATAGGCCATCATCAGGATTTCATTGGTTTTATAATCCTGGGCAATGGCCGGCAGCAGACCGCCGCCTTTGTCAAACCGGAGATTAATCGCCATTATTTTTTTCCTTTTTCCGCCGCTCATCTCTTGTCCTCTCCTTTTCCATGAAATGGATAAGGCATGAACTCCTGAATTTACAATATTCATCCGGATGACGGCAGACAGCATCCGCAGAATCCATTTTCTGTTTATATTTTTCGCACATTACTTCCATGTCTTCACCTGTTGTAAAGCTCGACCTGAAAATAGCGCATCCTGCTCTTTTGTCAAGAATAGTTACAGGTAAACAATTATAAATTCGTAAAAACCTGTTTTACCATGAAGCGCATGAATGACATGAAAAGGTAACTGCTCACAGGGTACCGCATATTTCCGCGATCAGTCCGGCTTACGTATGACTAATACGCTGCGCCGACCTGATCACGAAAATCTACGG
>JANTGB010000240.1 GCA_024763115.1 Desulfobulbaceae bacterium
AATGAAGCGGCAATTAAACTGGCCAGGAAATACGGCGGGGAGCAGCGATTTGAGATTATCTCTCTTGCCGGATCATTTCATGGCCGCACCCTGGCCACGGTGGCGGCAACCGGTCAGAAAAAATTTCACCAGGGTTTTGAACCTCTGCCTGCCGGATTTGTCCATGCCCCTTTTGGCGATCTTGAGCGGCTGGAGGCTATGATTTCCGCTGAAACCTGTGCTGTTCTCTGTGAACCGCTCCAGGGCGAGGGCGGAGTCCGGCCTCTGGCACAAGAGTATATTGAGGGAATCAGAAAATTATGCGATAAACATGATCTGCTGCTGATTTTTGATGAGGTTCAGGTGGGCATGGGCCGCACCGGCACCCTGTTTGCCTATGAACAGTTCGGGGTAGTGCCTGATGTCCTGACTTCGGCCAAGGCCCTGGGCAATGGTCTGCCCATCGGCGCCATGCTGGCCACGGAAAAAGCGGCGGTTTCCTTTGTTCCCGGCGATCACGCCTCAACCTTTGGCGGTAATCCCGTGGCCTGCGCCGGGGCTGTGGTGGTATTGAAAACTCTGCTTAAGGACGGATTTTTAGAAGAAGTTCGCGCCAAAGGAGAATTTTTTCAGCAGAAATTACTGGCCGTGGCTGAAAAATTCCCGGAGCTTGCCAAGGGGGCGCGGGGCATGGGGCTCATTCAGGGGCTGGTGTTGACGGAAAAGGGCAGGGCAAAGGGGGCTGAGATAGTCAACAGACTTTTTGCCAATCAGGTACTGGCGAATTTTGCCGGTAATGCGGTTATTCGTTTTATCCCCCCGCTTATTGTCGGCAAAGAAGAAATTGACGAAATGGTGGAACGTTTAACCAGCGTTCTGGCCGAATTTTAATCTTACAGGGTGGCAACATGACAAACCATCTATTATCACTGGCTGATTTTACTAAAGAGCAGTTAACCGGATACATTGACCGGGCCTTGCTTCTTAAACAGGAAAGCCGGAACGGGCAGCGGCATCAGCAACTGAGCGGCAAGACAATCGGCATGATTTTTGAGAAGCCGTCCACCCGCACCAGGGTTTCTTTTGAGGCGGCCATGTATGGCCTGGGAGGGCAGGTTGTCTATCTTTCCAGCCGGGATACCCAGCTGGCCCGTAATGAGCCCTTAAAGGATATGGCCAGGGTCATGGCTCGTTATGTTGACGCTATTGTGGTGCGGACATTCGGCCAGGAAATTGTCGAAGAGCTGGCCCGCTACTCCTCGGTGCCGGTGATTAACGCCTTAACCGATCTCTTTCATCCCTGCCAGATTTTAAGTGATATCATGACGGTCATTGAAAAAAAGGGGGCCATTGAAAAGTTGAAAATCGTCTGGGTCGGCGATGGTAATAATATGGCCAATACCTGGATTCAGGCGGCGGCCGAAATAGGTTTTGAGCTTATCCTGGCCTGCCCGGAAGGCTATGATCCGGCTGAAGAAATTATGGCGGCCGCCCGAAAAAAGGCGACCAAACCGCTGACTCTTGTCCGTGATCCCTTAGCAGCGGTAAAAGAGGCGGATGTGATCAACTGTGATGTCTGGGCCAGCATGGGTCAGGAAGATGAGCAGCAGGAAAGACTGGAAATTTTTCAACCTTACCAGGTAAACAGTAAACTGCTGGCCTCTGCCGGGGCCGGGACAATTGTCCTCCATTGTCTGCCGGCTCATCGGGAAGAGGAAATAAGCGAGGAAGTGCTGGAAGGGGAGCAATGTGTGGCCTTTGATCAGGCGGAAAACAAACTCCATATTCATAAGGCGATTCTGGAGAAACATATAAATGAATAAAATAGTTTTAGCATATTCCGGTGGTCTGGACACCTCGGTGATCCTGCGCTGGCTCAAAGAGGAATATCAATGCCCGGTGGTGGCCTTTGCCGCTGACGTGGGTCAGGAAGAAGATTGGGACAAGGTGCGGGAAAAGGGCATGGCAACCGGGGCGGAAAAGGTTGTTGTTTCTGATCTGCGCCAGGAGTTTGTCCGTGATTATGTCTTTCCCGCCTTTCGGGCCAATGCCATTTATGAAGGCTCCTACCTGCTGGGAACTTCCCTGGCCCGACCGTTGATCGCTAAAGAACAGGTACGGGTGGCCCTGGCTGAAAATGCCGATGCGGTAAGTCACGGGGCCACGGGCAAGGGCAATGACCAGGTACGGTTTGAAATGGCCTATCTGGCCCTGGCTCCCAGGCTGGCGATTATCGCGCCCTGGCGGGTCTGGGATCTGAATTCCCGCACCAAACTCATGGCCTATGCGGAAAAGCACGGGATACCTGTTCCGGTTACCAAAGAAAATCCCTACAGCTCTGATGAGAATCTGCTCCATATCAGTTTTGAAGGCGGTATCCTTGAAGATCCCTGGAATGAGCCGGAAGAGTCCATGTTCAAGCTGACTAAAGCGCCGGAACAGGCCCCGGACAGTCCAACCTATATTGAAATGGAATTCCGGCAGGGTGATCCGGTGGCCATTAATGGCGAGAAACTGGCGCCGGCAGAACTGCTGGCCCGGCTTAATACCCTGGGTGGAGAAAACGGAATCGGTCGTCTCGACATGGTGGAAAATCGTTTTGTCGGGATGAAATCAAGGGGAGTATATGAAACGCCGGGCGGAACAATCCTGCGGGTTGCTCATCGTGATCTGGAAACCATTACCATGGATCGCGAGGTTATGAAAATTCGTGACGGCCTGATGCCGAAATATGCCGAATTGATCTATAACGGCTTCTGGTTTTCCCCGGAAATGGAATTGCTGCAAAAGACCATGGATCTGGCCCAGGAAAGGGTTAACGGTCTGGTTCGCCTTAAACTCTACAAGGGCAACTGTATTCCTGTGGGGCGTAAATCCGAGCAGTCGCTTTACCAGGAAAGTTTTGCCACCTTTGAAGAGGATGAAGTTTATACCCAGGCCGATGCCGCCGGCTTTATTCGCTTGAATGCCCTGCGGATGACAATGAAGGCCTTGCTGGCGGATTAATAATGACAGACAAAGAACAAAACAAACCGGCTCCGGCCAAGATGTGGGGCGGTCGCTTTGCCGAGAAAACAGCGGCCTCGGTAGAGGCCTTTACCGCCTCAATTCATTATGACTCCCGGCTTTACCGCCATGATATTGCCGGCAGCCGGGCCCACGCCAGAATGCTGGCGAAACAGGAACTGATAAGCGCGGCGGAAGCAGATGAAATAATTAACGGTCTTGATGAGATAGAAAGGGAAATCGACCAGGGCGAGTTTGTTTTCCGGCCCGAGCTTGAAGATATTCACATGAATATCGAAAAGGCCCTGATGGATAAAATCGGCCCGGCCGGGGCCAGACTGCACACGGCCCGCAGCCGTAATGACCAGATTGCCCTTGATATAAGGCTTTACCTGCGGGAAGCAAGCACAGAACTTGACCGATTGCTCATGGAAGTCCAGCAGTCGCTGCTCAAACCGGCCCGGACTTATCTTGGCGCGGTAATGCCGGGTTATACCCATCTTCAGCGGGCTCAGCCGGTTTTGGTTTCCCATCATCTTCTCGCCTATTATGAGATGTTCAAGCGCGACCGCGAGCGGCTGGCTGATTGCCGGAAACGAATTAATGTCATGCCGCTCGGCGCAGCGGCCCTGGCCGGAACCGGCCTGCCCATTGATCGTGAGTTTGTTGCCCGTGAGCTTGATTTTCCGGCAATTACGGCCAACAGCATGGATACGGTGGCTGACCGGGATTTTGCCATTGAATTTTCCGCCGCCTGTACCCTGATTCAGCTTCATTTAAGCCGGATGGCGGAAGAACTGGTACTATGGGCCGGAGAAGAATTTTCTTTTGTTGAGTTAGCCGATGCCTTCTGTACCGGCAGCAGCATCATGCCCCAGAAGAAGAATCCTGATATTCCGGAACTTATCCGGGGTAAAACCGGGCGGATTGTGGGTAATCTTATGGCGCTGATTACCATGATAAAGGGGCTGCCCCTGACCTATAACCGCGATCTCCAGGAAGACAAGGAGCCTTTGTTCGACACCATTGATACCCTGACCCAGGGACTGGCTATCATGGCGGAACTGCTGGCTAATATGAAGTTTAACCTGGCAACCATGGAAAAAGCCACTGTCGGCGGTTACATGACCGCTACTGATCTGGCCGACTATCTGGTCAAAAAAAATATTCCTTTCCGCCAGGCCCATGCAATTGTCGGCCGGGTCGTGGCCTATTGCATTGAACAGGACAGGGAACTGGTTGATTTGTCCCTGGCTGAGCTGCAGGGTTTTGCCGCCGAGATTGAC
>JANTGB010000241.1 GCA_024763115.1 Desulfobulbaceae bacterium
CGTTCACCAGCACCTCATCTTTGCCCATTTCGGAGTCTCGTTCCTCGCTTACCTGCCTGCTTGAATAGCACCAGTATGCTGCGCAGGCACAGGTAAGCGACCGGAGGGAGACACCGGGAGATTTTTGTCATCATTCCGGCGCCGCATATCAGTCATACGTAAACCGGGCTGATTGCGGAGGTAAGCGAAGACTCCGAAGATCCGGCGCCCAGTGAGCAGTTACAAAAATACTACGACAAATTGATCTTACTGATCTCAACTTTGCCGACCCGCCTCAACCTTCCGGAATCCCTACTTCCGGTAAACAGCAACTACTCCCATGACCATGAAATATTCCTCTTGCCGCCGGACATACCTGCGTAAAAAACAATCGTAACTGTTCAGCCGTACTTCATCCGGAGTCTGCGCTTTCCTGCGCACGATCAACCTGACTTACTTAGGGCTCACTCAAAAATAACTTCGCATGCTGAGCCGGTCTGATCACGAAAATCTCCGGCACCCTGCAGGTAAGCGCAGACTCCGAGCAGTTACAAATAGTGAGGTTTGCACACATCAGGCGCTCACCCCATAAGTAGTTACTAAAATTGTTAATTTTCTTTTCTTGCTGAACTTTCAGTACCGGATATCCACATACCTAAACGTAGGTTCTTGAACTTCCCATAATTCCATGGTATAAAGGCTTGTTGTAAGTATATTTACCCACTTGACGAGCAACAAATTTTATCATTACAGGAGTTCAATGTGACGCAGGCTGAAGCAGAAAAATCATGGTTATCAGGGAATGAGGCTATTGCCCGTGGAGCATGGGAGGCAGGAGTTACGGTTGCAGCCGGATATCCAGGCACGCCTTCCACTGAAATCCTCGAAAACCTCTCTAAATACGACCAGGTTTATTGTGAATGGGCCCCCAATGAAAAGGTGGCCCTTGAGGTTGCGGTGGGCGCTTCTTTTGCCGGGGCCAGGGTGCTGGCCACCATGAAGCATGTCGGGGTAAACGTAGCGGCTGACCCGCTCTTTACCGCTGCCTATACCGGCGGCCGGGGCGGGCTGGTAATTATAACCGCCGACGACCCGGAAATGCACAGTTCCCAGAATGAGCAGGACAACCGGAACTATGCCTTTGCCGCCAAGCTGCCCATGCTGGAACCCTCTGATCCTTCCGAGGTTATCCCCATGCTGGCCCATGCCTTTGCCTTGAGTGAAAAAATGGACACCCCGGTATTTTTTCGGACAACCACCAGGGTGGCCCATGTCAAGGGCCAGGTGGCGACCGGGGCCCGAAAAACCGGCCCGGTTGAGATAAAGCTTGAAAAAATGCCGGCCAAATTCGTCATGCTGCCCGGCAATGCCAGAATCAGACGCCAGGCAATCGCCGAACGTTGGCCGCCCCTTATCGACTTTGCCGAAAATTACAGCGGCAACCGGATAGAATGGGGTGACAGGAAACGCGGCATCATTACGGGCGGCATCTCTTATTTATATGTAAAAGAAGCCTTTCCTGAAATTTCCGTCTTGAAACTGGGCATGACCTGGCCCCTGCCGGAAAAAATGATCCGTTACTTTGCCGATCAGGTCGATGAGCTGATTATTGTTGAAGAGCTTGACCCCTTTCTTGAGACTCATATCAAGGCCATGGGAATTAAATGCACGGGCAAGGAAATGATCCCGGCCATGGGCGAGCTTAACTCCTTTATTGTAAAAAAATCACTGGGCGGTGATACCGGCGAAGTTTTCCCGCCGGTTGAACTGCCGCCCCGGCCGCCAAATATGTGCGCCGGCTGTCCCCATCGCGGCCTTTTCTACAGCCTCAGCAAGGCAAAGGTCTTTGTATCCGGAGATATAGGCTGCTATACCCTGGGCTTCCTGCCTCCGCTTTCAGCCATGGACTCCTGTGTCTGCATGGGAGCAAGCATAGGCGTGGCCCACGGCCTGAACAAGGCTCTGGGCGAGGAAAGCCGGGGCAAGACCGTGGCCGTCATCGGCGATTCCACCTTTATCCATTCCGGCATTACCGGCCTGGTAAATACGGTTTATAATAAGGGGTTTTCCACTGTAATTATTCTCGACAACCGGATCACGGCCATGACCGGGCATCAACAGAATCCGGCCTCCGGCGCAACCCTGATGGGTGAACCGGCTAATGCCATAAACTTCAGCGAACTGGCCCGGGCCGTGGGAGTAAAACATGTCACCACGATTAATCCGCATCGGATAAATGAAAGCCGCAAGATAATCAAAGAAGAACTGGATCGGCCTGAAACCTCGGTGATTATCAGCCGGGCTCCCTGTGTGCTGCTGCCCTCGGAACGAAATAGAATCAAAATCCCTTTAAACACGGATAAGGAGAAATGCACGGGCTGTTCGGCCTGTGTGCAGCTGGGCTGCCCTGCCATCAGGTGGTATCCCCTGACTCCGGAAGAGGCGAAGGCAATGGGTAAAAAAGAAAAACAGAAAGGCTATGCTGAGATTGCCGCAGAGATGTGTGTTGGTTGCGGCCAGTGCCTTGAGGTATGTAAATTCGAGGCAATTACCCCTGTGGAGGACAAATAATGAAAGCAAGCGGCAATATTCTCTTTTGCGGGGTTGGCGGCCAGGGTATACTTCTGGCCAGCGAAATTACCGCCTTCGCCCTGCTGGAGTCAGGATTGGACGCCAAGAAAAGCGAGGTACACGGCATGGCCCAGCGCGGCGGCTCGGTTGTCGCTCATCTGCGCTACGGCGAGAAGGTCTATTCACCCCTGATCGATCCGGGCCGGGCAGACTTTGCCGTATCCTTTGAAATTATGGAGGCGGCCCGCTACCTGCCCTTTCTCCACAAAGAGAGCAAGGTTATCGTCAACACCCAGCAGATCGCCCCACCGGCGGTTGCTACCGGCAAAATGACCTACCCGGCTAATCTGCTTGACGAACTGCGTAATAAAGGTATAACGGTATTTGACATTGATGCTTTTGCCCTGGCCCGGGAAGTCGGAGAAATCCGCACTGCTAATATAGCCCTGGTCGGCGCCCTGTCTTCTTTTCTTCCAGTTGCGGAAGAAGTCTTTATTTCCGTGCTGAAAACAAGAATTCCCCGTAAACTTGAAGAAAACCTGCAGGCTTTCAAACAGGGACGCGAGATAACGTCCAAGGCGGCATAAGCAAGGAGAAAATTTATTATGATCTGGAACGAAGAATACGAAACCCTACCCAGAGAGGCATTGGAGGCCCTGCAACTTAAACGGCTCCAGACCCAGGTTGAACGGGTTTATGCCTCAGTCCCCTATTACCGGGGCAAAATGGATGAAGCCGGGGTGCAGCCCGGTGATATCAAAACCCTGACGGACATAAAAAAATTACCATTTACCACTAAAGAAGATCTGCGGAAAAACTATCCCTTCGGCCTCTTTACCGTGCCGCTGGAAAGGGTGGTGCGGATTCATGCCTCATCCGGCACAACAGGCCGGCCTACAGTAGTTGGCTACACCAAACGTGATATCAAAATCTGGGCTGAACTTATGACCCGTTCCCTGGCCGCAGCCGGAGCCACTCCGCAGGATATTATCCACAATGCCTATGGCTACGGCCTGTTCACCGGCGGTCTTGGGGCTCATTACGGCGCGGAAAATCTCGGGGCCACGGTTGTCCCGGTATCCGGCGGCAACAGCAAACGACAAATCATGATTATGCGTGATTTCAAGTCTACCGTGTTACTCTGTACCCCCTCCTATGCCCTTAACCTGGCCGAGACCATGGCCGACATGGGAATTGACCCCAGTGAAATGGCGCTCAAGGTCGGGGTATTCGGGGCTGAACCCTGGAGTGAAAACATGCGGGAGGAAATCGAAAAGAAACTGGGTATTCAGGCCATTGACATTTACGGCTTAAGTGAAATAATCGGCCCCGGGGTCGCCATTGAATGTATGGAAGAACAAAAAGGTCTTCATATCATGGAAGATCATTTCCTGCCGGAGATTGTGGATCGCGACACTTTTAGGCCCCTGCCCCTGGGTGAATCCGGGGAACTGGTTTTTACTACCCTGACCAAGGAGGCCTTCCCGGTAATCCGTTATCGCACCAAGGATTTTTCCCGACTGATTACTGATCACTGCAGTTGCGGCCGCACCTTTTACCGGATGGAAAAAATCACCGGACGTTCCGATGACATGCTGATCATCCGCGGGGTAAATGTTTTCCCCTCCCAGATTGAGCATGTGTTAATGAGTATCAAGGATGTTGAACCCCATTACCAGATTATTGTCAACCGTGAAGGGACAATGGACACCATGGAG
>JANTGB010000242.1 GCA_024763115.1 Desulfobulbaceae bacterium
TTTAATTCATTAACCTGGCGGTCAATATCCTGGAGAATATGATTGATGCGGAAGGCCGGGGCTGAAAGAATTTTTTCTTTTAATTCGCCTCGTTCTCCTTTCCAGCTTTCAAGATTTAAATTTCCCCTGTCCATTTCAGCGGAATAGGTCAGAAAAATACGCGGGATATCCTTGCGGCCCGTCATCTGGGAAAGATTCCAGCACAGGGTGCCGTAAGAACGTACCAGATCACTCAAACCGTCACATTCGTCTATCCGGCTCATAGCAAAAACAATCCGGTCTTCACCTGATGATTCGGGGAGGGTATCACGAATAGCCGTATAGGTTTCCTTGATTGTTCCGGCCTTATGAGGGTCGAACATCAAAACCACCAGGTCTGCCAGCTTGGCAAATTCGCCTAAAACCTGCATGTAATTATAACCCCGGTCCTTTTCCGTTACTGCATCCAGCATGCCGGGGCTGTCGATGATGGCCATGTTTTCCAGAAATGGCGCATCAACCTTTTTCAGGCTGAAATGGGAGACAAACTGTTCACCGAAATCCTTAAACCTGGTAAAGGGTAAATTTTCATCACTTACAACGGTCGCGCCGGGAATATCTCCTGCACCGGAACTGTCTGCGGTAATTATGGTAAATGAGTCATCGGTAGGCGCCTGCCCCGTGCGTTGAACTTCATGGCCGAGCAGTTCATTGATAAAGGTAGATTTACCAGAGGAATAATTACCGATAATCAAGACAATGGGTTTCCACTTCAGAATGGCTCGCAAGCTGCCGGAATCTGTCTTGTAACGAATAAACAGCGGGGCTAATTTTTTTTGCACCCTGCTTTCTATTTCAGCCTGAAATTCTCTTTCATCCATAATTTTTCCTATTTAACCATGATATCCTCTGACCAGTCGTTATGTTCAAACTGGGTATGATCCGGTTTCGGCGGTTTTGCCTCATCCAGCCGCTGTTTCAGCCATTTTAAAATTTTATCAAATTCCGAAACCACCTCGGATAAGGCCCGGCCCCGATGACTGACCTTGTTTTTTTCTTCCATTGTCGCCTCGGCAAAGGTCTTGCCCAGCTCTTTGGAAAAAAACACCGGGTCATAGCCAAAGCCTTCTTTTCCCTGGGGCTGGGTGGTTATTTCTCCTTCACACCGAGCCTCATAAGTCAGGGCAGGGCCACTGGGTACGGCAATTGATATAACACACTCAAAGGCGGCGGCCCGATTGGTTTTATCAGTCATCTCTTTTAACAATTTATCAATATTTTCCTGATCCGTCGCATTTTCTCCGGCATATCGAGCGGAAAAAACACCCGGCGCACCGCCAAGCGCTTCAACAACCAGGCCGGAATCATCGGCAATTGCCGGCAGGCCGAGAACTTTAGCGGTAAAAGAGGCCTTTTTATAGGCATTATCGTCAAAAGTCTCACCATCTTCTTTAGCCTCGGGGATTGGCCCAAAATCATTCAAGCTCCGTAACTCCACCGGAAAATCAGCCAGCATGGCGCGAAATTCTCTAACCTTGCCTTCATTTCCGGTGGCCAGGACAATAATATTTTCCATGAGATAATCTCCATATAAAAATTCAATGAAAACAATAATAGTGCAAAAAGGGGAAAATCAACTTATGAACAATGTAACAATTGGAATGGATATTGGCGACAAAAAATATTTTTGTGCCTTACTCCTGAGAAGCTGTAATAAAAAACAAGAGATAAGCGCAGACTTCGAACTAGAGACGTAATTTAAAAACTATTTACAGCGAGTTACTCCAAGGCACTTTCACCCCTCAAGGGGGTACTGAAAAGAGTCCTAAGAATTCTAAGCCCACTTCCACTTTAGTGGGTTAGTATCTGTAACTGCTCCCTGGGCATCGCATATTCGGAGTCGAAGTTTATGCCCTGTTTTTAAGGGTGCTACCTATGCAATCAGGTCGACGCAGCGTATCAGTCATAACGTAAGCTGAACTGATCGCGGAAAGATAAGCCGGCTTGTGAGACTCAGGCTCCGGTGCCCTGTGAGCAGTTATTTTAAAACAAATGCACGAAGACATAAAATTACTAAGCAAGAGTAACCCCATAGATATCCTTTCTTCATGGCAGTAAGCTCATGGCTGCGAAGTGCCGCAATCTTTTTTCCCTTTCAGCAAAGCCCCGGCACATAATTTTCCTGAGGTCATTACCCCGGCTATGTCCCCTCCGGGCATGGTCCAGTGACCGGCAAGATAGAGCCCGGCCAGGGGCGAGGTATTGTTCAGCCGGTAAATACCGGATTGGCTCGGGGTCTGGGCCCAGCCGTAAGCCGCGCCAGGGGCGTTGCCGGTTATGGCGGCAAAATGTTCCGGCCCAAGCTCAAATAAAAACCGCAGGTTACCGGCCAGGGATGGGAATTTTCGGCTCACTCTTTTTTCAAGTTCATTGCGCAGGTTTTCCCGTTTATTTTTATCCAGGGAAATCCCCCCGGCCAACGGTACCGAGATACAGCAGGAATGATATCCGGGCGGGGCGGAATCCCGTTCAACCAAAGAAGGAATAAGGATGTAATATACCCTTATTTTTTCGGGTAAAGCAAGGGGCTCAGCAAAATGAACCTCAATATTAGGGGCCATATCCTTAACACAAGGAGCCGGAATCTGATAATAGCTGACAAAATAGGAGCCTGAACGTTCTAATTTGTTGTATTTACGGGCAAAACTATTAAATTCCTTTCCCGACCACTCAAGATATCCCGCCCGTCACCGGCCAGAACAATATCTTGGGCAGTCAGCCTTTTTCCCTCGGCAGTTTCAACCCCGTTCACCCTGCCGTTTTCCAAAAGCAGGCGTCTTACCCTGGTTTCAGGGATAATTCTCCCTCCCTGTTCTTTGATATAGCAACTAAGCGCCTTTACCAGTTTACCGACACCGCCGCTAACCATCCAGGCCCCATCGCCATAACTCATTTCCGTGCAGGCAAAGCCGACGAGCGAGAGCCGGTCAAGGGGCAGCAGGCAATATTCCGCCCTGGCCGCTATCCTGATCTGTAATGGCAGGGGCAGCCCCAGTTGGGTAAAAAATTCCCTTACCGTAAAACGAGAGTAGCGGGCGAGATCAGGGAAATTTCCGGCAAAGCCGAAAACCGGATCCCCGGAAAACCCGGCAATGGCCTTAAGCTCGGCAAAAAGCCGGGCAAAGATATCATAGCAGGTCTTGATTTCATTTTTATATTCAGGAAATTCACCAACCAGCCGGTACCATTGTTTTTTTAAAAAACCACTCTGGATAAAGGGCTTTCCGCTATCAGTGAAATAATAGACCCGGGCCGGCTCACAGGCCAGAAATTTAACCTGATCCAGAAGGCTTAACCGGCTGAGGATTTGCCGGACAATCCCCTTTTCACCGCAACCGCCCAGGGCCTGGGTGGCAATATCAAACCGATGGCCATGAGAATAATAACTTACCCCGTAACCGCCCAGACGTTGATTTTTTTCAAGCACCACAACCCGCACTCCCTGCTGAGCCAGGAGAGCGGCGCTGGTCAGGCCACCTAAACCCGCGCCGATAATCAATGCGTCACAGTCACCCATGGGTCAGCGGGAAACCTCAGTTTCGGCAACAATACCGCCCCGGCTGGAGGTGCAGCCCCGGACGCTGTTCCCCTTGCGGCCCAGAAGCCCGGCAGCCAAGCCGAATCCGCCGATTACCCCGGATTCGCCGATAAGACGGCTCATGCTCCGGGCCGGGAGATCCCCGTAACACTCTTTAATCTTATCGAGACAGTCGACCGGGGAGAAATAAAGTGCCTGTTGCTCAAGAGACGAGGAAATTTCATCCCCTGATTTTTTAAAATATTCAATCTTCCGACAAAAATCCATGGGGCCGCAGGAAATATCCTGAACCATGGCAGTGGATTTGATCCGGCCCAGGATATCAGCCCGCCGCTCTTGGGCGTAAGATTCAGCCTCGAGAATCATGGCCACGCATCCTTCGCCGAGAAAATATGAATTACGATCAAAAAAGCCAAGGGCCTCATGAATGGCCAGAATTGAATCGCTTAATTCATCAGCGGCCGCGACAATTACCCGTTTCTGTCTCCCGTTTTCAATAAGGGTGGCACTGAAGGTAACCGTTCACCAGGGAGTAAATCTTTGCAATATTTAAGTCTCTAAGCGTTTACCAGTGCCTTAGATTTGTTCATTCAGAGTCTCGTTCCTCGCTTACCTGTGCCTGCGCAGCATACTGGTGCTATTCAAGCAGGCAGGTAAGCGTAGACTCCGAAATGGGCAAAGATGAGGTGC
>JANTGB010000243.1 GCA_024763115.1 Desulfobulbaceae bacterium
ACCCGGCCCCGTTCAACTTCATAGAAAATATCTTCAATGGTCTCAATCGGGACATATTCGGCGGAATGGCCGAAATATTTTACTGCCGCCAGGTTGGAAAAAGTTGCCTCCGGTCCGAGATAAGCCACCTCAATGGGCTTCTGGGACAGGCGGCAGGTAGTTATTATTTCGTGAAAGATGCTGTAAAGTGGTTCCTGGGGGAATTCTCCGTTGTTAAGCCGGAATAACCTGTCATAAATCTGTCTTTCCCGCAGAGGATCCCATTTCGCCCGTTTATCCCGAGATTTCAGCCGACCGATTTCCTTAGCGCATTTCAGCCTTTCTTGCAGCAGTTCCAGAAAGTTATTGTCTATTTCATCGATTCGATTACGAATTTTTAATAAATTTTCTTTGTTGTTTGCCATGAATATCTCGTTATGATTTGTAACTGTTCAGCTGCGCTTTATTGGGTCAGGAGCAAAGCGCCGTCATGCAGATCGGTGGTTGGGGCGGTTTTTCACCCTACCTGAATAGTTACTATGATTTTTCCGAAATGTAAAAAGTATAAAGCTGCACTTTTACCCGCTTGGCGGTTTTCCGTCAAGGTTATGGCTGAAAAAGATAATTTTCTTTGAAAAAATTGATAATTACCTCATTCCGTCTTGAAATTATGCCTAAAGTATTCTACCGTTACATTTATTAACATATTGACTTACCCAGCTCTTATTTTTTTACTTCGGAATAGCCATGAAAATAAAAAATTGGATGAAAAAAGATCCTGTAACAATTGGTCGTACCGCACTTTTGCAGGATGCCGACAAGCTGATGAAAAAGCATGGTATCCGCCATTTACCTGTAGTTGAAGATGGTGAGCTTGTCGGCTTTATTACAGAAAACGATTTACGCCAGTTTTCTTTCCCTTCCATGGTGGAAGATATTCCCATCCATCAGGTCATGGTATTGAATCCGCTGACGGTTAATGCCAATGCCAGTATTGAAACTGCGGCAAAATTGATTTATGAGTTCAAGATCGGCGGTTTGCCGGTGCTGGATAAAAAAAGGCTGGTAGGGATAATAACCGCCAGTGATCTGCTTTCCGCTTTTATTGAAGTAATGGGATTATTCAAGGCCTCAACCCGTCTTGATGTGGTGGTTAATAAAGTCGGTGGCCTGGAGGATGTGACCAGGATAATCAGGGAGCATAAGGGTGAGATAATCAGCGTGGCTATTGAGAGTCATGCCTCGCGGCGTAAGGTTCATTATCTGCGTATGGAAAAATGTGATCCCGAGCCTATAATCGAGGCGCTTGAAGCCGCCGGTCATACGGTTATTTCCGTAATGGAGTAGTGATCCGGATGAAGGAACATAAGGTAACCAAGACCATTGCCGAGATAAACGAGCGGATCAGGAAGGGTGAGGCCGTAGTTGTCACGGCTGAGGAAATGGTCGGCATAGTCAGGGAGAACGGCCCGGAAGAGGCGGCCCGGCGGATTGATGTGGTGACTACCGGCACATTTTCACCCATGTGTTCATCCGGCGCCTTTTTGAATTTCGGCCAGACTCTGCCGACAATCAAGGCGGCCAGGGTCTGGTTGAACAATGTCCCGGCCTATGCCGGACTGGCTGCGGTTGATATTTTTCTCGGCGGGGCCGAACCGGCTGAGGATGACCCCTTAAACAAGGTTTTTCCCGGAGAATTCCGCTATGGCGGCGGCCATGTCATTGAGGATCTGCTGGCTGGTAAAAAGGTGAAATTAAAGGCGGTTGCCTATGGCACCGACTGTTATCCCAATACCATTATGGAAAAGGAAATAACCCTGGCTGATTTGCCCAACGCCCTGCTGGTTAATCCCCGTAATTGTTATCAGAATTATAATTGCGCCATAAATCTTTCCGATAAGACTATTTATACCTATATGGGAACCCTGCGGCCCAGGGGCAAGAATGTTAATTATGCCACCTCAGGCGAATTGAGCCCGCTGCTTAATGATCCTCTTTACCGGACAATCGGCCTGGGCAGTAAAATTTTTCTGGGTGGGGGGACAGGTTACATAACCTGGCATGGAACCCAGCATAACCCCCATGCTATGCGACTGGCCAACCAGACGCCCTGCCGTCCGGCCGGGACCTTGATGGTTCAGGGTGAATTAAAGCAGATGTCGGCCCGCTGGATCAAGGGCATTTCCATGCAGGGCTATGGTACCACCATTGCGGTGGGTGTCGGGGTGCCGATTCCGGTTTTGAATGAAGAAATAGCCGGTTATACCGGGGTGTCGGATGCGGAGATAATGACCCAGGTTGTTGATTATTCCTATGATTGCTCCCATGGAGTAGATCGCAATTATGCGGAGGTAAGCTACGCTGAGTTAAAGAGCGGACAGATTGAGGTTAATGGCAGAAAGGTTGCCACCGCTTCGCTTTCCAGTGTTGTCCGGGCTCGGGAAATTGCTGAAATCCTGCGGGAATGGATTAAGTCCGGTGATTTTACCCTGACTGAGCCGGTTAAGTTGATTTGTGATATGTAGTTTTCAGAAATCAGAGGACAGAGGACAGAGGACAGAGGACAGAGGACAGAGGTCGGAAGGCGGAGAACAGGTGAAAAATTATGACAAACTTCGCTTGCTGCTGAAAGAAGCCGGTCAGGTTGCCGTAGCTTTTTCCGGCGGAGTCGACAGCTCTCTGCTGCTGGCCGTGGCCGTTGATGCCCTTGGTAATAATGCTGTTGCTCTGCAGGCTCGTTCCCCGCTTATGACGACTGCTGAAATTAAACAGGGTAGGCAGTTTGCCCGGCAACTGGACGTATCATTACAATACGTTGATTTTGCCCCTCTGGTTGATCCTGATTTTTATCAAAATACCAGCCGGCGTTGTTACATTTGTAAGAAAAAAATGTATCAATGCCTTTATGGTCTGATAGATGCTGATGTCTGTCTGCTGGATGGAACTAATCTGGCTGATCTTGAGCTTGATCGTCCCGGATTAAAGGCGCTAAAAGAGCTTGGTGTCCGGATGCCTCTGGTGGAGGCAGGTTTTGACAAGGTCATGGTTCGGCATCTGAGTCGACGGCTTGGTCTGGACGGCTGGAACAGGTTCTCTTCATCGTGCCTGGCAACCCGTATTCCCACCGGCAATAAAATTACTGACAATAAATTGGCGTTGATAGCCCAGGCTGAAGATTTTCTTCATGGCCTCGGATTTGCCGGTTGCCGGGTTAAATTGCATGATAATCGTGTGATTATTTCGCTGGTCAACGGTGATGCTGAACGGTTCGTCAGCGGAGAAATCAATTCTCGTGTAAGGAATTTTTTCACAAAGCTTAATTTGTCTAAAGTTTTTCTTGAACTTTCTGCTCGACCGGGTATTGTATTTTAATTTTGTAATTTCTTAAATTTTGCTGGAACATGATGTTGTCGACAGCAGACATATTTTATATAGCTTAATTGTAACGTTATTATTTCGTAACTGTTCAGCTGCACCTCATCTTCGCCCATTCAGGCCTGCTCGAGTAGCACAAGTACGCTGCGCAGTCCTAAATGAACAAATATAAGGCATACGGAGTCTCACTTCGTACGCTTACCTCTGAACAGTTACAAGGTAGTGGTTGTAGTAGTTTTTCGCCCTACCTGAATAGTTACATTATTTTTTTTCTTGCGAATATTTATTTTATGAATCACAATTTATTGAATTGTGATTCATTGAAAAAGAAAATGCCGGTTAATTTTTATTAAATTTATTTTAAAATATATAAACTGAACCGTATCTGGTTTGTATAAAGAACGTAACCTGCTGTAATATTAAAGAATTCTGAGGAGGAAAGAGAATGAATAAGGCTGAGTTGGTCGACAGGATGGCTTCTGCTGCTGATATAAGTAAGGCTGCCGCTGAAAAATCATTAACAGGTATGCTGGAAGCAATTACTGATGCCTTGTCCGGTGGTGACAAGGTAACACTGGTTGGCTTTGGTACATTTTCCGTTAGCGAGAGAGCAGCCAGGCAGGGACGTAATCCGCAGACAGGAGCAAAAATTCAGATAGCCGCCCGTACTGTTGCTCGTTTTAAACCGGGCAGCAAGCTGGCCGAGGCGGTTAAATAGATTTATTGTCGCAGCTTTTTTTTTCAGGGACATTATTAAAATAATAACACGGAGAGGGTATTTTAGCCTCTCCGTGTTTATTTTATTTAAGGGCTCACTCAAAAATAACTTCGCATTCTAAGGCGCAATCTGAACATTTAGAAAAGCGATCTGCAATTATGCAATCCAGAGGCGTAGCCCTGC
>JANTGB010000244.1 GCA_024763115.1 Desulfobulbaceae bacterium
GCTGCGCCGACCTGATCACGAAAATCTACGGCACCCTGTAACCAGTTATAATTACAGGGGTTAGCGAAGTTATGACGCTTACCCCATGAGTAGTTACGATTCAAGATTGATTGCCTGATTATCGTTATGCACGCTTAATTGTAGATAAAAAGTAACTGCTCACAAGGCACCGGATCTTTTCACGATTCTTCCGGCTTATGTATGACTGATAAGCTGCGCCGACAGATCGCAGAAATCTCCCGGGCGCTCTCGATGGTCGCTTGCCTGCATTCTGTAAGTAACAGCGAAGCGGTGTCATACAAACACAGTGGTTTATGGAAATTAATCGCTACCTCGCCCCGTGAACGGTTACAATCCGTAAATGTGTCCGAAGAAGTTATAAAAATTCATCGACCAGCAGATTAGCCAGGTCTTCCGGGCTGAATACAGGCAAGTTACAGATGCCTCCCCGGCACACACAGGCTGTTGTGCGCTTATCCCGACCTGACAGCTCCTTCAGAAAAGGATATTTTTCCCTGACAGGATCATCCTGGTCATTATTATTGACAAGCAACAGGGGGACATGGGGTAAAAAATGACGATACGCCTCTCTAACCATAGCTTTTGTTGTCTGACTCTCAGGGGCGCCGGCAATGATGATTCGGCTGGAGGGTTCTTTAAGCCAGGCAAAAGACATCAACATTAAGGGCATGGCGGCAGGATAAACGCTAAGGGTTTCGGCAAAGGCCTTTACCGTGTCGGCAGCTGTTTTTTCATATTTGCGCCGGCCGGTGAGGACTGCTAAACGCAGACAGTTTTGAGCCGAAACTGAATTCCCGGACGGTTCGGCTCCATCCACCGCCTCCTTCATCCTGATTATCAAATCCATCGACTGGGCTGTGTCAAAAAAACCGCCCTGGGGATCAGCAAATCGTTGGTTCTGTTTTTCGCTTAATTCTTCAGCCAGAGAGAGATAACGCTGCTGCCGCGTCGCCTGGAAGAGATCAAGTATACCCTGGAGTAAAAATGCGTAATCAGCCAATCCTGCAGGATTATGATGGGTCACGCCCTGCCGCCGGCAGCGGCGCAACTCGCCGGATATAAACAGGTTCTCCATTAGGAAATCAAACGATTCTTCGGCTGCTCGCAGATATTTGTCATCACCCAGGATCATATAGCCCCTGGCCAGGGCGGAGATCATTAAACCATTCCAGGCGGTAATTATTTTATCGTCCAGGTGAGGAGGTTCCCGTTTCCTCCGTTGATGAAGCAGTTTTTCCCCGGCTTGTCGTAAAATTATACCCACATCCGATTCGTTCAGGTTATGCTTTTCGGCAAGAAGTGTCAATTCCCCGGCCCGATAGAGAATATTGCGGCCGGAGAACTTTTGCTGCTGGTCACGGAGGACATTCCCCTGAGGTTTTATCCCATAGTAATCTTTAAAGATTACGGCATGTTCAGGGTCAAGCAGAAGGTCAATTTCCTCTGATGTCCACAGGAAAAAGGCGCCTTCTCCACGTTCTCCCGAGTTATAGGGATTTACTGAATCAGCGTCCTGAGCAGAATAAAAACCCCCGGCTGCGTCCCGCATCTCCGTCAGCACATAAGTAAAAATATCTTCCACAGTTTGCTTATACAAGGAGGAACCGGTTAACTGAAATCCCTCCAGATAACAGGTTGCTAATTGGGCCTGATCATAAAGCATTTTTTCAAAATGGGGCACCCGCCATCGGCTATCCACGCTGTATCGATGAAAACCTCCGCCCACATGATCATAAATTCCCCCGAACCGCATCTGATCCAGGGTATGCAGAACCATATTTTTCGCCTCATTGTCGCCTGTGCTCCTATGGTAATGCAAAAGAAAGGCAAGAAGTGCCGGCCTTGGAAATTTAGGCGCCTTGCTGAAACCGCCATGACCCGGCTCATAAGCGGTTCTTATCATGTCATAACCCTTTTCCGGCATAATGCTTTCCAATGGCATAGCCTGTCCCTGGTCTGTCTGATGAATATGCTCTGTCAATTCCCCGGCATTTTGCAGGATCTTCCGGCGATCCCTTTTCCAGGCCTGCTCAACACTCCTTAAGACGTGCATGAAGCCGGGACGGCCATATCTGCTTTCCGGGGGGAAATATGTCCCGGCATAAAAAGGCCGGCGATCAGGGCAGAGAAAAACAGATAGCGGCCAACCTCCGCTTCCCGTTAAAGACTGAGTGGCCGCCATATAGATTTGATCAACTCCGGGTAGTTCTTCTCTATCCACCTTAACGGCAATAAAATGCTCATTTAACAGATTCGCAACTTCCTGGTCTTCAAAAGATTCATGAGCCATAACATGGCACCAATGGCAGGTGGAAAATCCAATGGAAAGAAAGATGGGCTTATCTTCTTGTTCTGCTTTAGCAAAAGCCTCATCACTCCATGGATACCAGGCAACCGGATTATCGGCATGCTGCAGCAGATAGGGGCTTATTTCTCGACTAAGATGATTTTTTCCGGAGGAAGACATGTTTTTGCCGATCAGAGGTTAATTACATGTTTGCTGCAACAATATAAGTTGTTCGACAAAAGTGACTTGTCATGGGGTAAGCTCCTTAAAACCGACCTCCGTATTTTTATGACACCGCATCGCTGTTACTTGCAGGAGACTCGGAGGAGATTTTTGTTGTCAGTCCAACGCAGCGTATCAGTCATACATATGCAGGTCTGAGCCCGGAGGCAAGCGAAGACTTCGAAGATCCGGGGCTTTGTGAGTAGTTACCGACGAAGAAACTAACCCACTAAAGTGGAAGTGGACTTAGAATCTTTAGGACTCTTTTCAGTACCCCCTCGGAGTCTAGCGCTTACCTGAGGGGTTAAAGTGCCTTGGAGTAACTCGCTGTAAAAAGTTTCAAAATTACGTCACCAGTTCGAAGTCGGAGTTTATGCCCTGTTTTTTAGGGTGCTTATCTCTTGTTTTTTATAACATCTTCTCAGAAGTAAGGCACTAAACTATTACCTCTGTAATCCATAAGTCATGCAGATTACAAAAACTAGTGGCAATTAACGGCCCTTTATAACCTGAAGGCAGCTCATAAACGGATATAGCTTTGTCTCCCGCCTGAAAATTTTTTGAACCAAGAACAGTACCGTCGCCTCCCACCAAGGTCTGACGGATAATTAAATGCTTGGCCGACATCACATGCCTGGTCTCCACCGTAACTATATTGCCTTTAACCGTAATTCTTGGAGCATGACTTCCGGCCTTACCCTGCCATTTCCCTTGACTGTATTTTGAATATACCACTCCTGCCAGGCCACTGTCAGCCACTGGTTTACTGTCGGTCAATGGATAACCAGCCAAGGCCTGCTCTGCTGAAGCAAGGGTTAGTACTGCGGTAGCAGCCACGGAACCTTTGAGGAAACTTCTTCTGTCTTTCATGGGGAACTCCTGTAATTTAAGGGCTTACTCAAAATAATTTTCCATTTCGGGAGGCTTTCCGAGAATGCCCTTTTTTCTTATATTTTTAAATCAAATATCAAACCGGGCGGTACGGACGGCGTACCCTGCATTCCCGCAAAGCATGGCGGTTTCGCAGGATAGGCCGTCCGCATAATGTTATGTGGTTGTTCACACGGATAATGAAAGGGTGAAAGGGGGCAACTCACTCATTGTAAAAAAACGATGACCGCCCATGCTCAGGTTCTCTATAGAAGAGAATCACTGAAAAAGTGGGCTTTAAATGTCCATATTATAAATATGGTGGATTGGTAACATTAAGGAGTCTGCCCCGTAGGTAGTTAAGTTTTAATGGAAGTAAATATTAATCAGCTTCCCAGAATTCAGTCTTTTCAGCGCCGCATTTCGGGCAAACCCAGTTATCCGGCAGATCTTCAAAGGCAGTTCCCGGTTCAACGCCGTTCTCGTAATCACCTTCCTCCGGATCATAGATATAACCGCATGGGCATTCGTATTTTTTCATTTTCGTTCCTCCAGGGTTTTAAGTTAATCAGTCGATGCTTTCCATTATTCTACCGCAACATAACGGCAGATCATCGCCAGCTTTTACATTTATGTATTTATTGCATATTGAGCAGAAGTATGTAGCATCAACAGTTGCCTGCTGCGTGGTGTCATATTGTGTCCGGCCACCCTTGACGCCTTCCAGAACAAACCGGGCCAGGTTTTCTTTTTCCGGAATATATTCACCGATCGGTTCCAGTTTTTTATTGTCTTTCAGGCAGTCGACCATTATACGCCACAGTGCAGTGAGA
>JANTGB010000245.1 GCA_024763115.1 Desulfobulbaceae bacterium
CTTCTCGAATAGCACAAGTATGCTTCGAAGTCCCAAACGAACGAATCTAAGGCACTGGTAAACACTTACAGGACTGAAGGTTATAGTAAATTTGGTGACCTGGTGAGCGGTTACCTTTCCCGCAACCGGACTGGATAAAGACCGATTACCGCCCTCCTCTGAAAATCTCAAAAATTACTGCTAAACTTTTAAATAATTGGTGTCAAGAAAAAATCCGGACTATTCAGGAGAAGAAAAAAGCAGCTTTTCTCAACACGGAACAGTCAAGCCTGACTATTTTCCTTCCCCTTAGCTGAATATAAAACTATACGGAAGTTTTTTAATTTATTGCTATAAAAAAGCAAAAAAATTAATTATAAGGGATAAATATGTAGAAGGACGCAGACAACAATGAACCATGCGATATTAACAATTTGGCTATCAGCCGTAAATTAAAAGATCCGGCCGGACAAACTGCCTCCCTGGTAATATCTCCAGGCTGGAAACTGGAAACACAAATGCAAATCTGCTTTATTTCCATACTGCGCCGGGCTGCCGTATTCTTTTTTATCTATCCCTTTATTTTCCTCTCAATTGTCCAGAGCCGGGAGATTGAGGATTACACTTACAAACTAAGTCAATCAACAGACAACTATCAACTGTGGACTACCCCGCCATCACAACGGGTTTTTAAAGATGATGCCGTTCCGCCGGATGTCGGCTCAACGGTTTTAGTCTACGCCGCCAAAAATGAATTTGAGCCCTTTCAAGTAGTGGTCAACCCGGCGAATTCCGGCAATGTTCAGGTTAATATTGACCAGTTCGGCCCCGGTATGACAGTGGAAATATACCAGGTTAAGTATGTGCCTGTCAGCCGGGTCAGCGACAGCCTCGGCAGAACAGGTGATTATCCTGATCCTCTCTGGCCCATTGACAATGGAGATTATGTGGAAGTCATTGCCGGAGAGAATACCGCTTTCTGGTTCAGTATTGCGGTGGAAGATGATGTTGCCTCCGGCGACTATCCGGCCGATATCACCATCGACAATATAACAATTCCGGTAACACTCCATGTTTTTAATTTTGCCGTTCCAACCGAAGTTCACGTTAAATCACAAATGAATTTTTCCCATCAAACCATTCTTGAACATTATGGCGTATCCGGTACAGGAGAAGAGTACCGGCAATATGTTGACAGCATAAAACAATATTTTATCGATCATCGCCTAACCCCCAAAAGCCCATTATGGTCGGGCGGTTTAACCTCAAACGGTGGTGCGCCGTATATTGATTACAACTGTGCGGGATCGTTAAGCGACCCACATGGAATATGGGGCTTTGTCGACCCGGCGGCCAGATATCTTGCCGGTACCGGCTTGATGGACAACAAATTTACCCATGAGTTTAATAATGGCGGCGGATTCCCATCTTTTATGGCCATAACTTTTCAAAATAATGATGCCTCGGCAGATCAGCGGCCATCTACCTTTTGCGGACAGACAAGAAGCGCAAATGACTGGTACGGTTCCGATAACCCCGAATCTCCCTATAACCGGCAATGGTTTACCTATATGGCTAGTATTCAACAATATCTGGAGTCATTATCTTACCTGGATCAAGCTTACTATTACTTTGCCAATGAACCGCAGGATCAAGCCGATTATGACGCTGTGGCCTGGTACTCAAGATATCTGAAAAAAGCGGCTCCAAATCTAAAATTAATGCTGTCGGAAGAACCGAAACCGGAAATTTTTGAGCACGAAGACTACATAAACAGCGGTCAAATAGATATCTGGTTGCCGGTGTTAAACCAGTATGACCCCATTATCTCCCATGAACGTAAAAAAAACCATGGGGAAGATAGCTGGGTTTATTTTCTCCATGGTACCCGACCTCCTTATTACAATCCGATTACCTTGGATCACCCCGGCATAGAAAGCAAATTTACCGGTTGGCTCCTGTGGAAGTATCGCATAAGCGGCATAGCATATTACTCATTAAACAACTGGAGTAAAAATCCCTGGACTGACCCGCTTAACGATAACCACAATGGCGATCTTTTCATGCTTTATCCACCATCACCGGATAACAGTGCCATTTCCTATGGTAGCAATAATCATCGTTTTGTTCCTTCAATCCGCTTTGAATTGATGCGTGACAGTTTGGAAGATTATGAATATCTGTGGATACTGAACAACAATAATGCCCCCCAGGTAGATATAGTAAACCCGGCAGACAGCCAGGCCGACAAGATAATTAACTCTTTGACCAGTTATACCAGAGACAGTGAGTTTATCTATAATCTCCGTCGTCTTATCGGTCTGAAAAACGGCGGTGAAATCAGCGTTATCCCAGACATTAACCCACCAGCCGGCCACCCCCGTTCTGAAGGTCCCCCTGGAAATTATTACATTAATTTTCAAGATCCGGCCGGTAGCCCGACAACCTCACCGTTGATGGTAAATGATCGAATATATCAGAAAACAGGCTGGAATGAATATGACCCGGAACTGGGCTATGGCTGGTATGGCGATATGAGTCATGTAATGTACCGTTACCTGAGCCAGGCCCCCAACCAATTGCAACAAAGCATTATTTTTGATGATTGGGGCAGACAGAAAACCTTTGAATTTGATCTGCCGAACGGCACCTACAAGGTGACTGTGTCGGTCGGCTGGTATGATCCATGGAATACCAGGCCTTACAACCACCATAAAATTAATATCGAAGGAATCGCCGTAATTGATGACGAGAGTACTTTCAACCCGGACAAACCCTATATTGTCCGCACAAAAGAGATCACTGTCTCTGACCATAAACTGACCATGGAAATGGGTATTTTTAATGAATATACTATGCTGAATTACCTTGATATAGAAGCAGTCGACCCCGCCCAGGGATCAATTAGCGATTTCACGGTTGATAACTACCTGGGACAGGCCCCGTTAACCGTTCAGTTTACTGATCTTTCCGAAAATGATCCTGTCGATTGGCAATGGGATTTTGACAACGACGGTCGGATTGATTCAACTGCACGCAATCCTGTTTACGAATATACGGAGCCGGGAACTTACACAGTCAGTTTAACCACAACCAACCTCATTGCCGGTGACAGGGAGGTAAAAACGGATTTAATTGAAGTGACGCCGGCCGGCAATAACTTTGATTTTGACAATGATACTGATATTGATGGCCTGGATGTTGCGAAATTTGTCGATAATTACAGCGGGATGACTATTCTGCTTGAGCAGTTTGCCGACCAGTTTGCTGATTTATAAAACCAGCGTTAACTTTGAGTGAGCCCCTTTCTCTTCAGTTATAACACAATGTCATTTACAAACAAAACCACATCCAATGAAATTCACATTCACACGTTAAGGATTCCAGCGGAATTTGAAAAAAAGGAACCATCACCTCAGGAATTAAGCCGCATCCTGTCATCAACAGAACAAAAGCGTTATCAACGCTACCTTGCAAAAAGAAAAAAAGTTGAATTTTTTCTGGCCAGAAAATTCACAAAAGACATCCTCGGCGCCAGGCTGAATGTCCCCATTTATCAAATCGATTTACAACCTGATGCTTCAGGAAAGCCCTTTCTGTTTCTGGCCGGTAAACCCTTTCCCCTTTATTTCAATATTTCCCATACTTCCGGCTTTATAACCTGTGTGATCAGCGAACATAAATACACGGGAATTGATATTGAATATGCAACCGGCTCACGGGATGCCGTCATGCAACGTTTTTTTCATCCCCATGAAATAAGGGAATACCGAACCCTGCCCCGATCACGACAGGAGCGGCGATTCTATACGCTCTGGACCCTGAAAGAAGCCTACCTGAAAGCTATTGGCAGCGGTATGCGCACCCCTTTGAATTCTTTCTGGTTTTCAATAGTTGATCATGGAAAAACACAGACCGCAACCATTCACTTTGAAGATCCGGATAATCCTGAAGCCGGGCGCCGTTTTCATTTTCTGCACCTGCAGCCCACAGCAGAACACTTTCTGGCTGTTGCCGTTAAAAGAGATAAAGAAGTACAATTCATCAGCCATCATCATGAGCGAATCTAAGAAGTCGCGTAACTGCTCACAGAGCACGTAAGCGTTCACCAGCACCTCATCTTCGCCCGTTTGGGCCTTCTCGAATAGCACAAGTATGCTTCGAAGTCCCAAACGAACGAATCTAAGGCAC
>JANTGB010000246.1 GCA_024763115.1 Desulfobulbaceae bacterium
TAGTCATACGTAAACCGGGCTGATGGCGGAGGTAAGCACCCTTAAAAACAGGGCATAAACTTCGACTCCGAATATGCGGTGCCCTGTGAGCAGTTACGTTTTTTGACAGCCTCCTAGAGGTAAAGCACTGAAATATACTGGCATAAAATTTTCTCAAAGTCTCTGCTATATGTTTTCTCGGCATTAACACGTAAGCACTGATAGTCAGTAAAGATTAAGCCTAATATTCATGATACAATAAGGAATTATAATTATGAGCAAGCGAACTTTTCAACCAAGTAATATTAAACGCAGCCGTACTCATGGCTTTCGCACCAGAATGAAAACCAAGGCTGGACGCGCAGTAATCAACCGGCGGCGGGCCCGGGGCCGCAAGCGTCTGTCCGCCTGATTTGCCTGACAGCAAAGGGGAATCAGGTAAGCGGAAAACCAGAGAATTTTCCCTGGCAAAAACCGACCTGCTGCGTAAATCAAAAGAATATCAAAAGGTTTATCGACAAGGCAGGAGGTTGCGCGGCAACAATTACAGCCTGATATATCTGGCCGCTAATCAGCCGAAAAATCGGCTGGGGATCAGCGTCCACGGAGTAAAAACAGCGGTAAAACGCAACAGGATAAAAAGAATAATCAGAGAATTTTTTCGTTTACATCGAGATTTTATTTCTCCACCGGCAGATATTGTTTTTGCCGTGCGTCGGGAATTTTCTCTTAACAGCCCGGAAGAGATATATAAATCAGTTAAGAATATTCTCAAGCAACAAAAAATAAGGCGCCGTTGATTTGCCGGCAGGTCGCCAAAGCCGACTCTGTAATTTCTATATCCGGCAGGGCTGCTGAACAGGAATTTTAATCTCATGAAAAATTTTCTGCTTTTGCTTATCCGTGGCTATCAACTGTTAATTTCTCCTGTTTTACCTCAGACCTGTCGTTTCTCTCCCACCTGTTCCCAATATGCCATTGAGGCCATTCGACTCCATGGTGCGGGACGCGGTCTCCTGATGGCAGTGCGCCGGGTTCTCCGCTGCCATCCCTTTCATCCCGGCGGTTTTGATCCTGTCGAGTAAAAATTATCTGCCTGCCATGATCAGGCTTGGCTGATTTATTTAATAAATTCTTTTTTTAAAAAAGGATAAATGATCAGCTTATCTGTTTTCTGAAACCAAGGTTTATCGATTATGGATTCACATAGAGGAGTTTTAGCCATTATCCTGTCTCTGGTTATTTTACTGGGATATCAATATTTTTTTATTAATCCTGAAAAAATTAAAACAGAACCGGCCCAGGAAATCCGGCAGGAAGAAAATACGCCATCCCAGGCCGCTGTTACAGAAGCAGTTCAACCTCCGGAAATAATGCCCGCAATTCCAGTTCAGCCCGGCAGAACGGGCCGCGATATAGCCGTTGAAACTCCTCTTGTCTCTGCCCTTGTTTCTGAAACAGGTGGCGGCATAAAGAGCTTCAAGCTGAAAAAATACAATGAGAGCCTGGCCGGCGATTCCGATTTCAAGCAGCTTGTCACCACCAGCTCCCCTTATGAACTGCCCCTTTATTTTGCCTGGGGAGTGGGGCAGGATGGTTCGGCAATGGTACCGGTTTTTCAGGCAGATGGCCCCCCCGGGGAAGATGCCGCCGGTAATATAACCCTGACTATGGCTGCGGCCCTGCCTTCGGGAATTGATCTTGTCCGGACTATCACCTTTCATCCCGACACTTATCTGCTTGATCTCAAGATTAACATCCGTAACCGTACCGAGCATCAAATTCAGGGGACTCCGTCCCTTTCCGTCATCAGCAAGCCGTTTTCAGCCAACGCCAATAATCGTTTTGTCTTTAACGGGCCGGCTCTTTTCCTCAATAATTCCCTGAAAGAGATTAAAACCAAGGATCTCCTCGAAGACGGCCCTCAGACACTTTCCGGGAAAATTGACTGGCTGGCCTATGAAGGCACCTATTTCATGTGTGGTCTGCTGCCTCCGGCCAACATGCGGAATTCAGCCTATGTAAAAGCGCTGGATCAAGACAAGATACTCAGCCGGCTTGTCGGCAACACCACGGTTCTTCAGGCCGGAGAGAGCAAAAGCTATACATACACCTCTTATTTCGGGCCGAAAAAACTGGCGGAACTGCGCAGGTCGGGAGCTAATCTTGATAAAATTATCAATTTCGGCTGGTTTGATATTATGGCCAAACCAACCCTTTATCTGCTTAATTATATTTACGGCTATATCCATAATTACGGCTGGGCGATTATTCTGGTCACCATCATTATCAAGGCCCTGTTCTGGCCCATTGCCCACAAAGGCATGAAATCAATGAAGACCATGCAGAAGCTCCAGCCGAAAATGGCCAAGCTCAGGGAAAAATACAGTAACGATAAAGAACGGCTGAACCAGGAGATGATTCAACTCTACCGTACTTACAAAATCAATCCCCTGGGCGGCTGTCTGCCCATGCTGCTGCAGATCCCGGTTTTTTTCGCTCTTTACCGGGTGCTGATGCAGACCATTGAGCTGCGCCATGCTCCCTTTATGTTGTGGATAACCGATCTGTCCGCCCCTGATCGTCTGCCTATCGGTTTTGACATCCCTCATCTGGGCGGCATTCCGGTTCTCACCCTGCTGATGGGCGGCTCCATGTTCATCCAGCAGAAAATGACCCCGAGTACAGGTGACCCGACCCAAGCCAAAATAATGATGTTTCTACCGGTTGTTTTTACCTTCATGTTTATAAATTTTGCCTCAGGTCTTGTTCTGTACTGGTTTGTTAACAATCTCCTGTCCATAGCCCAGCAGTATGTGATAAATCATTCACCTGATTAATATCAATCGGTAATACTGACAAGTTTGCCTGGAAATACTTATGTCAAAGAAAATAAAATACAAGGGAAAAAGCATAGAAGATGCCATAGCCAGGGCCTGCAAGGCTTTAAACCTTACCAGTGACGAGTTGAACATTGAGGTTGTATCCGCCGGCTCGGCAGGAATTTTTGGTTTATGTAAGAAACAGGCTGTTATTTCCGTGACCAAAAAAGACAATGAAACCGGAAAATTAGTTTCGGAGCCGTTAAAAGTTGCAGAGCCTGCCCCGGAACCCGAACCTGAATCTGCAGATAAGCCTCCTGCAACTGAAAAAACAACGGAACATACCCCCCCACGGTCGAAAACAGTGGAAACAGCCTCCATTCCCGATACCGAGCCAAAACCGGGAAAGGATAAAAAATCTTCTGCAGCGAAAAAGAAAAAAGAATCTGCCGGTCGGAAAACCGGGCAAAAGCCGGTTTATCCCAAACAGCTGCCGGTTGAACCGTCAGAGGAAATGATTAATGAAATCAAAACTGTCTTAAACAGGCTGCTTGGGCTGATGAACTTTTCAGCCGATCTGGAAATAACCAGTGAACCAGGCAAGGTAAATATCGAGGTAACCAGTGATTTTAGCGAATTACTGGTGGCTGATGCCGGTCGTCCCCTTGATGGGATGCAATATATTATTCGTAAGATTATCGGCAAAAAATTTCCTGAAAAAATTATTATTTTTTTAGACAGCGGGGGATTTCGGGCAAAAAGAAAAAAAGAACTTGAAGAAACAGCCCTGAAGCTGGCTGAAGAGGTAAAGACAGGGGGGAAAAACCGGACAATAACCTCGCTTAATCCCGCTGAACGACGTATAGTTCATATGGCTCTCCAGGAAGACAAGGCCATAAGAAGCCGCAGTATAGGTGACGGATTGTTCAAAAAAATTCTGATATATCCGCCGGGTAAGGGCCGTAAAAAACCATCGAGGGGCAGAAAACGCAAATAAGTTTAATCCTTACCGAACCAGGACGGTGCGCACAGCTCATCCTGCAGAATCAGTCTTACTCTCGCGCCTCTCCTCTCACCCCACAAAACAGCGAATGTTTTAATTCTCCAACCTCCATATTTCCTTTCCTGTTGCGTAAAGAAACAATATCATCATATAATATAACTGCTCACAGGGCACCGCATATTCGGAGTCGAAGTTTATGCCCTGTTTTTAAGGGTGCTTAACTGCGCGATCAGCCTGTCTTACATAGCACCAGTATGCTGCGCCGGTCTGATCACGAAAATCTAACGGAGTCTCCCTTTGGTCGCTTACCTGGAGTCTCCCTTTGGTCGCTTACCTGGAGTCTCCCTTTGGTCGCTTACCTGGA
>JANTGB010000247.1 GCA_024763115.1 Desulfobulbaceae bacterium
GCCCGTTTGGGCCTTCTCGAATAGCACAAGTATGCTTCGAAGTCCCAAACGAACGAATCTAAGGCACTGGTAAAAACTTACAGGACTGAAGGTTATCGTAAATTTGGTGCCCTGGTGAACGGTTACACCCCCGCCCGGTATCCGGGGCAGCGAAGCGCACTATAAGCCTGTATGATAATGCCCTTTAACGGAGCCTCGCACTTCGCTTACCCGCCCAACTCTGTGTTATTTAAAAAAATGTGTAACTGCTCACAGGGCACCGCATATTTCCGCCATCAGCCCGGTTTACATATGACGTAACCGTTCACCAGAGAATAAATCTTTGCAATATTAAAGTCTCTAAGCGTTTACCAGTGCCTTATATTTGTTCATTTGTGCCTGCGCAGCATACTGGTGCTATTCAAGCAGGCAGGTAAGCACAGACTCCGACCAGTTACAAATACAGAGGTTTGCACTCATCAGGCGCTTACCCCATGATCGGCGTTCGTCAACTCAGGTTACCGAAAAAATTAAAGGTTGTCATTTTTCTCCTTTTTCTTTCCCTTCCGTCTATTTGTTGAAAAATAGAATCAAGTTCTCTTTTTTTCAGCCGTTGACAGGAAAGATCAATTACCCCATAATCAACTCCGCATGCCGATACTTCGTCAAGCCTGGTCAGCAGGGAAAACGATTGAATCGGCAAAGCCAGGGTCAAGCTTCCCCGGCGGCGCAGGACAAATTTTTCCCCTTTGGGACTGGCAAATTCCCGGCCATATTGAAAATGTTTTGAGTCAAGGCGGCTCGTGAAAAGCGGGGGTAGTCCATGGATCATCATTCCCACCTTCATCCCCTGCTTATGGGCGCAGATCATCTCAAGATTATCTCTGTCATTTTCCACTCCGGCCATTACCCGGCCGAGACCGGCCTCACTTAACAAGGCCAGAGCCTGGGAATTAAAGACATTAAAGGTATAGTCGCCGCTGAAATTAACCCTGTTTGTCTCAGGGAAAAATTTCAGCTGGCTTATGTGACTTATCTGCCAGTTTCGGTAACCGTTATTAAGCAGACTGCTGATTGCCTCCTGATAAAAAGCAATTTCACTTTCCAGGATAACCGGTGGCAGCCCCCAGACCAAAAGACGCAGCCAGGATCGGTTTTTTTTAAGTTTTTGAAAACGTTTAAGGCTGTTTTGATCCAGAAGCAGAATTATTCTCTCCGGTTTATAGGCTGCAAGTTGGGCAATTGTAGATGGATCCGGGCTGCGTAGCCAGAGCCTGATCGCAGATTTTTTGAGTTTTCGGTTTTGAATTTTTTTTTTGCCATGCCGGACTTTTCCATGTTTCCCGATTTTATGCAGGCCGAGCCCAAGTTTCCTAATAATTTTACCGCTTTTGTTGTTTTTAGAAAGTTTGGCAATTTTATTTTTAAACCTGGCAGGCTTGATATTGTTTTTCCTTTCTTTTTCCGGCCCGGAACGGGTAACGTCAACCTTATACAGCGTATCACCAGGCCGGGCCTGGATACCAGGCAGTTCAATGCTTATGCTTTCGCCGGGCCCGGCGTTTTGTCGTAAGTTGCCCTGTACCCTGATTTTTTTCAGGGTCAGAGAAATACGCTCACCGGATTTTTCCTGATGAAGACGCAGACGATCCCCGCATTGCAGGGATTCTTTAAGTATTATGGCGCCCCAACCGTTTTTTATCCGGGTGAGTTTTCCGAGAAAAAGTCCTATATTGCCGGAATGATAAGCAGAAATTATTTCGTCCGGCTGACCGTGAAAAAAATAACCGCTGCAGCCCGTGCGGCCCATGGCTTGAGCCACAAGCTTTCGGGCCCGGCTTATGGTTTCTCTGCTGATTCCCTGTTCAATAATGATTCGGTAGGCCTTGACCACTGAAGAAACATAATGGCTGCTCCGCATTCGGCCTTCTATTTTCAGGGAAACAACCCCGGCCTGGACAATTTGCGGTACCAGTTCCAGGGCGTCAAGATCGTTCATGGAAAAAAAATAACCGGATCGGCGCCCCTTGCCGGAACCGGTCCAGGTATAACGCCGGCGACAGGGCTGGACGCAACGGCCTCGCAGCCCACTTTTACCCCCGCAATAGCTGCTGAACAGGCAGAGCCCGGAATAGCTGAAACAGAGAGCGCCATGGACAAACACTTCCAGTTCCACAGGGTTGGCTGCATGAATTTGTTTAATCTCTGCCAGGGTCATCTCTCTGGCCAGAACAACCCGGGAAAAACCCATCTCGCCAAATTGACGGACAGCCAGTGAGTTATGAGCGCCCATAAGAGTGCTGGCATGAATTTTCAAGCAAGGAAAGTAGCGGCGAATGAGGCGGCAGAGGCCAATGTCTTGAATTATCAGGGCATCAGGAGATAAATTTTCGAGAAGGGCCAGCAGTTCGACAGTCCGGGGAAGTTCTTCTTCCTTCATCAGGCTGTTCATTGCCAGATAAACCTTAACCCCGGCTTCATGGCCATAATCAATCATGGCCGCTATTTCTTCCAGGCTGAAATGGTGGGCCAAATTTCGGGCGTTCAACCGGGGAGCGCCGATGTAAACAGCATCTGCGCCGGCCCGTACGGCAGCCGTAAAGGCAGCCATAGTGCCGGCCGGAGCCAGAAGTTCCGGTTTAGCGTGGGAAGGCGGCATTAATCTACAGTTTTTTCATCCAGCGCGGATTCAGGCAGGGGAAGGATAAAATAAAAATTATTGCCCTCATCCGTGCTTTCATAGCCTATCCGGCCGCCGTGCATTTCAATAACATGTTTGACAAAATTAAGGCCATGACCGGTACCCGGTTGGCTTGCGCTGTTCAATCCCCGGTATCCATCATTATAGATGTTCATGACATCCTTATCGTCTAAATGAAGACCGGTGGTGAAAACATTAAATTTAACCCCATGACAATCCGGACCAAATGAATCGGGCAGATAATGACGGCCATAGGCCATTTTTTTTCTGGTTGAACCGTCAATACCCACTGACTCGCCGGTATATTTAACCGCGTTTGAGAAAAGATTAGCATATACCTGGGCCAGCAGCCCCACATCAACCATTAAGGGAATTTCTTCATCCCGCATGTCTTCCGGCATAACAATTTCAATGTTGCGGTTTCTCAGGCGGATGGCGTATTGTTCAAGCTGAGGGGCGATAATTTCTTTTTCCACCAGACATTTACGAGCCCGTAGAACCAGATGGCCCTGGACAAAGTGATCACGCCGGAAAAGGCTTTCCAGAAAAAGGCTCAGGTTGTCGTGCTGTTTCTGCAGTTCCTGATGGTGATTTATCAGGTCATTATGAAGATTGGATACCTGATCGATAACCACCTGGCATTGTCCGCCTTCCATGTGGAGACTGCTTTTCATTATCATGATGGTTTTTTCCAGATTTTCGACATCCTTGATTTTTTTGCGCAGCTGATTGAAAAGATGGCGGAAATACATATTGGGGATAATGACGTTATGTTCAATATCAAGCACCAGGTTATTAATAAATTTCAAATGGTCGATATTTTGCTGGGCCAGCAGACGGTTGTGAAGGTTGTAGCCGATGCGGTTGGCGAATTTACTGAAAAAAAGGCGGTCGGGGTCGGAAATCGGCTGCTCGGAAGATATAGCCAGCAAACCGGTAAAAAGACACTCGTCATTCAGGCTACCGTCCTCTTGAGCGCAATATTTTTTTAAAATAGGGAAAAACCAGGTATCGCCTTTGCGGTATGTTTCATTTGTCCGCTTGATATAGAGCGGCGCATTTTGCGGCGGGCTCCGCAGGCCTTTAATGCTGTCGGCAAAGAGCCGCATTTTTTTGCGATTATTATCATATAGATAAAGTCCAGCCTTAATGTCGTTGTAAAGACAGGGTACCGCAATACAGATCTGATAAAAATCTTCCAGGTTTTCATATTCCTGGGCCAGGTCAAGAAAAATCTTCAGGATATCATCCTGAGCTCTGGTAAAGCCGTAATCAATATAATCCTGTTGTTTTTCGGCAATTCTTTTTTTGATTTGCCGAAAATCCGCCTTTTTTGTTTTTTTTGCACTCATGCCTTTATCTTGGCTCAAGCAGTACCTCGTCCCGGCCCGCTTTTTCTTTTAACAAGACGTTGATGTGCTCGTCAGGGCTTTCAAGGACATCAACCCCGAAATAATTGGGCTGAATGGGCAGTTCCC
>JANTGB010000248.1 GCA_024763115.1 Desulfobulbaceae bacterium
GATGTGCTTTAGCTGTGCGTGATAAGGCTGGCGCAGCATACTAATGCTATGTAAGACAGACTTATCGCGTGCAGATGAAGTGCAGCTGAATAGTTACTTTAATATTAGAGTAACATGATGACCGGAAAAGAAATCAGAAAAAAATTCCTGGAATATTTTGCCGCGCACGGCCATGCCATAGTCGAGAGCTCACCCCTGGTACCCCATGACGATCCTACCCTGCTCTTTACCAATGCCGGTATGGTGCAGTTCAAGAAAGTTTTTACCGGCGAGGAAAAACGGGATTATGTCCGGGCTACCAGCTCCCAGCGCTGTGTCCGGGCCGGGGGCAAGCATAATGATCTGGAAAACGTCGGCTACACGGCCCGCCATCATACCTTTTTTGAGATGCTGGGCAATTTTTCCTTTGGCGATTATTTTAAAGAGGAGGCCATTCGTTTCGGCTGGGAGTTCCTGACCGAGGTTATTGGTCTGCCTAAAGAGAAAATGTGGGTTTCCGTTTTCGAGGATGATGACGAGGCCTTTGCCCTCTGGGAAAAGATTGAGGGGCTGCCGCCGGGCCGAGTTGTCCGCCTGGGAGAAAAGGATAATTTCTGGGCCATGGGCGACACCGGCCCCTGCGGCCCCTGTTCCGAGATTCATATAGATCAGGGCCCGGAAGTGGGCTGCGGTCGGCCTGACTGTAAAATGGGCTGTGACTGCGACCGTTTTCTGGAACTGTGGAACCTCGTTTTCATGCAGTTTGAACGGAGTGAGGACGGGACAATGACCCCGCTGCCCCGGCCCAGCATTGACACCGGAATGGGCCTTGAGCGCATTGCCGCAGTGGTGCAGGGGGTTAAGAGCAATTATGACTCCGATCTCTTCAGTGGCCTGCTGACTACAATATCCGAGGTCAGCGGAACAAAATACGGGGCCGGCGAAGGAACCGACACGGCCATGCGGGTGATTGCCGATCACAGCCGGGCCACCGCCTTTTTAGTGGCTGACGGGGTGCTGCCCTCAAATGAAGGCCGAGGTTATGTTCTCCGCCGGATTATGCGGCGGGCCATTCGTTTCGGCCGTTTTCTCGGCCTGAAAAAACCGTTTATGTCGTCAGTTGCCGCCGAGGTTATCAGGGATATGGCCCAGGCATATCCTCATCTGCTTGACGCCGCTGAACTGCTGGCTAAAGTTGTGCGCCATGAAGAAGAACGCTTTCTGGAGACATTGGATCACGGCCTGGCTATGCTGGAGGATGAAATAGCTCGTTTGAATCAGGCTGATAAAAAAATTATCAGCGGTGATTTTATCTTCAAATTATATGATACTTATGGCTTTCCGGTAGATATTGTCCGGGATATTGGGCTTGAGGCCGGACTGGAGATTGACGAGGACGGCTTTAAACGGGCCATGGCCGGCCGGCGGGATCAGTCGCGCAAATCATGGAAAGGCGCAGGCCTTACCGAACAGAGCCGGGGCATGCGCGAGTTGCGGGAGCGCAACGAAACCAGTGAATTCGTCGGATATGATACCTGGGAAGCCGGAGCTGAGATTACAGCTCTGCCGGCTGAAAACGGTGAGCTTACCCCGGAGGTTAAGGCTGGTGAAAAGGCTGCGGTGATCTGCGCCAAAACCCCGTTTTATGCCGAGTCCGGCGGCCAGGTAGGCGATCAGGGTGAAATTCTTACCCCTGAAGGCCGGGCCCTGGTGACCAACACCGTCTCCAGCGGCAAGATGATAGTCCATCAAATTGAAGTAATTGATGGTTCCTTAATGGTGGGCAGTCAGGCTGAGCTTAAAGTCAAGGTTTCCAGGAGAAGGATGATTGCCGCAAATCATACGGCAACCCATTTACTCCAGGCTGCCCTGCGCGAGGTGCTGGGCGAGCATGTCAAACAGTCCGGTTCCCTGGTTGAGCCGCACCGGCTGCGTTTTGATTTTACCCATTTTTCTCCTTTAACCGCTGCAGAAATAATCAAGGTTGAAAAGCGGGTAAACAGGGAAATTCGCGCCAATATTGCGGTTGAAACCGGAATGCTTAACCGGGATGAGGCGATTAAGGCCGGGGCGACTGCCCTTTTCGGCGAAAAATACGGCGAAACGGTGCGGGTTGTCTCGCTAGGTGAATTCAGCCGGGAACTGTGCGGCGGCACTCATGTCGGAGCCACAGGCGATATCGGCCTGATGAAAATAACGACTGAAACCGGTATTGCCGCCGGAATCAGAAGAATTGAGGCCGTGACCGGGGAAAAGGCGTTTTCACTTTTTCAGGAAGAAGATGCGATATTAGCAGAAATATCCGGCTTACTTCGTATTTCTCCAGCCGAGGCCGGCAAAAAAATAAAAAGCCTCCAGGCCGGACAGAAAGAACTGGAAAAAGAGATTAGTCGCCTTAATGCCGGCCTGGCTATGTCGAGCCTTGATGAAATGTTGAATCAGGCCGGGGAAGTTGATGGGATAAGGGTTGTTGCCGCCGGAGTTACCCTTGATTCTCCCAAAACCATGCGTGAGCTGGGCGACAGGGTGCGGGACCGGCTCGGCAGCGGCGTAGCCGTACTGGGCGGAGAATTAAATAACAAGGTGTCGCTGCTGGCCATTGTCAGCAAGGATCTGACCGACCGGCTCCAGGCCGGGAAAATTATCAAAAAAATAGCTGCCATAGTCGGTGGCGGAGGAGGTGGCAGGCCGGATATGGCCCAGGCCGGGGGGACGATGGTTGACAAACTGCCCGAAGCTCTGGAACGGGTAAGTTCCGTTGTTGCCTCATTGCTGCAAAAAAAGTAATCAGCCGTCCACTAGTAACTCGGCAATTATGATGCGCAAGCAAGAACTTGTTGGGATCAAGAGATAAAAGGGCTGAACACCAGGCAAAAAAATATTATTTTAGCATAAATGCCGGGTAACCATACGGAAAAAAGCATTTTTATTGATTGGCCGGATGTGGAAAAAAAGTTGACATGACAATAGTTATGTAGTAGTAGTCGGTCATTAATTTATGAGGGGCCATTCATTCCGGCCAACTCACCGGTATGAAACTCAGTTAAACTAAGGAGGCATAGATGATAGACATTGATATCACCATGGTGATCCAGATCGTAAATATTCTGTTTCTGATCGTGATCATGAACGCGGTTCTTTACAAGCCGGTTCGGGGTATTCTCGAGGCACGCGAGAAAAAACTTGCAACGCTCGAAGGTGATGCTGAGAATTACCGGAAGAATGCCAAGATGAGAGGAGAGGAGTTTGACAAAAAGCTTCTCGAAGTCGGGCAGCAGGCCAAGGCGAAACTTGACGCAGCCAGAAATGAAGCCCAGGAAGCCGGTAATGCTACACTGGCTAAAATTCGGGGCGAGGCTGACAGTGCCAAGGCTACCCAGCTGGCGGAGATTAAATCGGATCTAACTTCGGCTCAGAAAGAATTGAGCGGTCAGTTGGATTCCTTTGCCAACGAGATGGCAAGCAAGATTCTGGGGAGGGCAGTCTAAAATGAACAAAGGGAAGAAATGGAAAAAAATAGGTCTGGCGACCATTGCCGTAGTTAGCGTACTGGCTATGGCCGGTATCCTTTACGCCTCAGGCGGCGAACATGGCGGAGGCCATGGAGGACATGCCGCTCATGACAGCCTGTCCCCGGCTAAATTAAAAGACCTGCTCTGGAGAACATTGAATTTTATCGGCCTGGTAATAATCCTGGTAAAATTCCTGACCAAACCCATTGCTGATGGATTACGTAACAGAAGGGCGGGAATTAAAGAACAGTTTGAAACTCTTGAGTCTCAAAAGAATGAGGCAGAGAGAGAATATAAAGAGTATGAAGCTAAGATCGCCGGCATGGATGCGGAGCTTGACAAAATGATCGGCAACGCCATTGCCCAGGGTGAAGTTGAAAAGAAAAAAATCATCGAAGAGGCAAATCAGGCGGCGGACAATATTAAGCGGCAGGCCGAAAACGCCGTACAGAATGCGATTAATGAGGCTCGCAAGCAGCTTAAGGAAGAAGTGGCGGAAAAGGCTGCCGTAATGGCGGAAGAAATAATAAAAACCAATCTTCAGGATGCTGATCAGGGAAATTTGATTGAGAATTATCTTGATAAAGTAGGAGCCTTGAAATAATGAAGAATGCAATTTTAGCCAAAAGATATGCCAAGGCATTATTTGCGGTGGC
>JANTGB010000249.1 GCA_024763115.1 Desulfobulbaceae bacterium
GAAATTTTTAAGGAGTAAAAATGAAATTTTTTATTGATACAGCCAACATTGACGAGATAAAAAAAGCCCATGAAATGGGGATGGTGGACGGCGTAACCACCAATCCTTCGCTTATTGCCAGGGAAAATAAGGATTTTGAAACAATCTTGAAGGAAATCTGCGCTGTGGTTGACGGCCCGATCAGTGCCGAGGTAGTCAGCCTGGAAGCTGAAGGTATGCTGGAGGAAGGGCGGAAACTGGCAGCCCTGGATGATAATATTGTCATCAAGGTGCCGATGATTGTCGAGGGATTGAAGGCCGTGAAACAATTTGCCGCCGAGGGTATCAAGACCAACGTTACCCTGGTGTTCTCTTCGGCCCAGGCCCTGCTGGCCGCCAAGGCCGGAGCCGCTTTTGTCAGTCCCTTTGTCGGCCGCCTGGATGATCTGGCCCAGAACGGCATGGATCTGGTCAGTGATATAATGACTGTTTATGAAAATTACGGCTACCAGACCGAGGTGATTGTTGCCAGTATCCGCCATCCCATGCATGTCATGGAGGCGGCGCTTGTCGGCGCGGATATTGCAACTATTCCATATAAGGTTATCGCCCAACTGGCCCGACATCCGCTTACCGATATCGGTATAGAGAATTTTCTGGCGGACTGGGAAAAAAGAAGCAGGTAGTCTGGTAACTTTTCCAAAGCCGGTGGCAATTCTCGTTACCCCGCTCTGCGTCATAAAAATTAGACGCGGAGCCGATGGTTACGCAACACGTAACCGTTCACCAGGGAGTAAATCTTTGCAATATTTAAGTCTCTAAGCGTTTACCAGCGCCTTAGATTTGTTCATTTGTGCCTGCGCAGCATACTGGTGCTATTCAAGCAGGCTCAAATGGGCAAAGATGAGGTGCTGGTGAACGCTTACCGCAACACCGCAGAGCAGTGTTGCGGGAGAGAAAATTTTTCATGCTGACTACAAATAATTTCGGTCAACCAGCCGCAGGACGCTAACTTGCTGTAATTATTAATAAGAGAAGATGAGAGGATAATTTTTTTGGTTTTTATGTCCCAGTAAGATTTGTTTCCGGCTGTTTTAATGTATATAATATACTTTATGAGCTCGGTTACCAGAGAATATATCATATTGTTGTCGCTGATTTTTTTCAGCCTGGCGCCTGTTGCGGCAAAAGGGGAAATTTATACTTTTGTCGATCAGGCCGGGGTTGTCCATTTTTCCAATGTCCCTAATGATTCCCGTTATAAACCGGTTAATAAAAGTGACAGCCGATATGGATTAAGAAGCTGTAAAATAATTCCCCTCCGGCAATGTGCCGGCCATATTCGGGGCGCAGCCCGGAGATATGGGGTTGATCCCTGCCTGGTCAAGGCGGTTATCAAGACGGAATCAAATTTTAACTGTCTGGCCGTATCCCGGAAAGGAGCAAAGGGATTAATGCAGTTGATGCCGGGAACAGCACGGGATATGCGGGTACGAAATCCTTTTAACCCTAAAGATAATATTTTCGGCGGCACCAGGTACTTGCGGAAAATGCTTGATATCTTTAATGGCGATTTAAAACTGGCCCTGGCCGCCTATAACTCAGGCCCGGATCGGGTAAAAGAACTGGGGCGTATCCCTCGAATTCGCGAAACCATAAATTATGTTAACCGGGTATTGCGTCATTACCGGCAATATAAAAAATATTCTTCCGGTGTATAGCGTACAGCACCTTTTCCAACCTCTTTCCTTTGAATGAGCTATATTTCTTCCATACCTAATATCCTCACCGGCTACCGTTTTTTTGTCGTGCCGTTTCTGGTGTTCTGTCTCCAGCCCGGGGTTGAAACCTGGGTCAGCCTGCTGGGCTTTTTTCTTTTTATTACCGGGGCTCTTTCCGATCTTGCCGACGGCTACCTGGCCCGCAGGTATAAGGTTGAGTCCGTGCTCGGCAAGCTTATGGATCCCCTGGCCGACAAGGTGCTGGTTACGGTTGGTCTGGTGATGCTTATTCCCCTGGGCAGGGTGCCGGCCTGGGTATGTTTTCTGATTCTTTCCCGGGAAATGATTGTTACCGGCCTGCGCGGCCTGGCCGCCTCCTCCGGCATTGTTATTTCCGCCAGTAAACTGGGAAAATGGAAAAGCGTAGCACAGCTCACGGCTCTCTGCTGGCTGATCTTCCCCAATGGAGTGCTGCCCCTTCCCTGGCTGCATGATCTCGGCCTGGCAACTCTTTATCTTGCCCTGGTCTTGACACTCTGGTCGGGAACAGATTATTTTTTTCGTTTTAAGAAACTTTATCTTGTCCCGGAAGACCTGGAACAGCGCTAAGGGCTCACTCAAAAATAAATTAGTAGAGATAAGGTGTAATATGGACATTTAGAGAAGTGATCTAATTGTATGCAACCGCAGGCGTAGCAGGGCTACGTTGAGGATTGCATAATTGCAGATCGCTTTTCTAAATGTTCAGATTGCGCCTTTGAATGCGAAGTTATTTTGAGTGAGCCCTAAGACAATTTTATCACAACTCATAGAGTAAGCGTCTTAATTTCGCTAACCACTGTAGCTGTATGACACCGCGAGACCGGCGCCCATTCTAGGATAAACTCCGATTCGACCCTACCGGCGCAAAAATATAAAAAGAGGCTCAGGGAAATACAGGAAGGCAAAAGGTGTGAATGATCATTTATGTTCACCGCAATAGTGTTGGATAAAGATTATACAGGGTATGCAACGCAATAACCATAATCAGCACGGCAAAAATGTGCTGCAACAGGTTTTTGTTCATATTATTGCCAACCTTGACGCCGATAGGTGCTCCAATCATGGCAGTTGGGGTCATGCAAAGGAATACCAGGGTGTCGACATAACCAATTGCATAGGTGGGTCTGTCCGGCACACCAATACCGTGACAGATAAACCCCGCGATGCCTATTATACTGATAATAGGCGCGGTTGCCGACGCAATTGCGATAGCCCTTTTAATATCCATACCCATTACCTTTAGAGAGGGAACCGTAAAGGTGCTGCCACCTGTCCCGGTCAGAAGTGACAGCATCCCAATGGCAACCGAGGCCAGGAATTTTGCCGGCCCTGCCGGTTCCCTGTTGGAATTATTGTCATTTTCTTTTGAGGTAAACATAAAACAAGTTGCAAAGATCAAAAATACCGCAAATAGTAATTTCAGTTCCCTGGTTGAAATTTTTGACACAATCAACAGCCCCATAATAACACCTGTGGCAATACCCATAGCCCATGTACGATAAAAATCCATGCGGAGATTGCCGATTCTGTATTGCTCGATTGAGGAAGCCAGAGAAGTTGGCCCCAGCATGGCAACTGATGTGCCCAGAGCCATGTGCATGAGAACCGTCTCCCTGACACCGGTAAGTGGGAATATATACATAAATGTCGGAACCAGGATTATGCCGCCGCCAATGCCGAACATGCCGCCGGCAAATCCCACTGCCATGCCAAGTGCGGAAAACAGCATAATCAGCTCTGTAAAATCCATAATCTCTCCGTGAAATGCGTTTGTTAAAACCGGCAGAGCTAATAAAATATATAAACATCCCCTCGAATATTCGATAAAAACAGGTTAACAACAATAATGCGAGAAGGTTGCCTTGAAATTATCTCGGGTAGTATTACGTCCTGTTCATCCTGCCGGCGCCACCCCCTAACATATAACACCTGCTAGTTCCCTGGTATGCCGCTTATAATGTCAGAAAAGAGATCAAATGTCGAGAGCCCGTTTGCGGCCACATGAAATTATAAAAAAAGTGGCCATTTAAAAATACAGGGTTAAAAACTCGTATTTTGAGTGGATAAGGCCTGAAGTTTCACATCCCGGCCAAGGCAAACAGGCAGTTCATCTCAAGACTCAATCACATCCTTCATTCTAAAGCTTTTACCCTCAATTACTACTGTTTCCGCATGATGAAACGAACAGTCGGGGATAGCTGATCTCGGGGTTGCTTGATATAGCATTATCCTATTGGTTCATTTTATTATATCAATACAATCAATTTGACTCTATACCGAAGACAATCTATAACACTGTAATTTTTTTGCTATCTACAGTCTATCTGAAATCAAAAAAGGGGGAAGGAGCATGAGAAAAAATTATCAAAAA
>JANTGB010000250.1 GCA_024763115.1 Desulfobulbaceae bacterium
CCGAAACGACCGGTAATATAATCCTCAGTAAGTCGATGACGGGGATTGGTGAAAATACGTTCCGTTGAACCGACCTCAACCAGGTTACCCAGATGAAAGTAGGCTGTCCGCTGTGATACCCTGGAGGCCTGCTGCATGGAATGGGTTACTATGACAATTGAGTATTGTTCCCGAAGTTCGGCTATCAGCTCTTCAACCTTGGCGGTGGCAATGGGGTCAAGGGCGGAACAGGGTTCATCCATAAGAATAATTTCCGGGCTGACGGCAATGGCCCTGGCAATACAGAGGCGCTGCTGCTGGCCACCGGAAAGACCGGTTCCCGGTTGATCAAGCCGGTCTTTCACCTCGTCCCACAAGCCTGCTTTCTGCAGGGTATTTTCTACAATTTCATCAAGTTCCAGCTTATTTCCGGTTAGCCCATGAATTTTCGGGCCATAGGCAATGTTGTCATAAATTGACTTAGGAAATGGGTTAGGTTTTTGAAAAACCATGCCGATGCGGGCCCGGATGGACACCACATCGACTTTTTTATGGTAAATATCCATGCCGTCAATACATATCTCCCCGGTAACCCGGCAGCATTCAATAATATCGTTCATGCGATTGAGGCAGCGGAGAAAGGTGGATTTACCGCAGCCGGAAGGACCAATCATGGCAATGACCTCGCTGGGGCCGACGTCAAGGTCGATGTTGTTTATAGCGCAGACATCATCATAGTAGACATTGACGTTTCGGCAGGTCATCCGCGGATTTTCCACCAGGGGGTCACCAACAGTCCTGGTGAAAGCGGGAGATTGAACTGCTGCGGACTGGGTGGCCGGACTGTCTATATCGACGTCTGCAGGTTGAAAAGGAACATTTGTTGACAGGGTCATTTCCATAAATTATTTCAGTTTTAAGGTTTTCAGGGTCTTTACATCATTGCCGTATTGTTCTCTTTCCGATTCCGGCATGGGAATCATGCCTTTGTCGGCAAGGTATCCTTCATCCCCCCAGGCCCTGTCAGAGGTGAATTCGCCCACAAACTCTTTCATGCCGGGAATCACACTGACATGAGATTTTTTTACATAGAAAAAGAGGGGGCGGGAAACCGGGTAGGTTCCATCTGCTATTTCTGCAAAAGTGGGAGAATGACCGTTAATGAATGATCCCTGGATAACATCACCATTCTGGTCAAGAAAGCTGAAACCGAAAATGCCGACGGCATCAGGGTTTGCCACGAGTTTCTGGACAATTAAATTGTCATTTTCGCCGGCTTCTATATAGGCGCCGTCTTCCCGGACAGTGTGGCAGATTCTTTTATACGCGGCTTTATCTTTTTTCTTCAGTGATTTGATCCAGCCGAATTTCTTTCCGCCCCCTTCCATGGCAAGTTCAACAAAAGCATCTCTTGTACCGGAAGTCGGAGGGGGGCCGAGTACTTCAATTTTTGTGGCTGGAAGCTGGGGATTAACATCTTTCCAGGTCTTGTACGGGTTGGGAATCAACTTTCCGGGCTCGGACGGGTCAGGAACATTTTTGGCAAGAGCCAGAAAAATATCCCTGCGGGTAAGTTTCAGTGGCTGCATCTTTTTTGAATTGGCCAGGACAATGCCGTCATAACCTATTTTTACCTCGACAATTTCGTCCACGCCGTTTGCCAGGCATTTGTCATATTCCGATTTTTTAATGCGCCGGGAGGCATTACTGATATCAGGGGTATTGATCCCGACGCCCGCACAGAACAGTTTAAATCCTCCCCCTGTCCCGGTTGATTCGATTTTAGGAGTTTTAAAATGAGTCGATTTGCCGAACTGTTCGGCAACAACAGTAGAAAACGGGTAAACAGTTGATGACCCGACTATGCTGATGTAGTCACGAGCCGCCTGGGCCTGCCCGAAATTGGCAATAAGCGCTGAAACAGCCATTGTCATAAGAACTTTTTTGATTTTCATAATTTTCTCCTTAAAATTTTTAAAAAATTGTTTTTACCATTTCCTTTCAAAACGTTTTCGGTAGAACACAGCTACTGAGTTCATCATGATGAGAAAAGTGAGCAGCACCATGATGGCAGCCGCTGTTTTTTCTGTAAAAGCACGTTCCGGGCTGTCTGCCCAGAGGTAAATCTGCACGGGTAAAACAGTGGCCGGGTCGGTTAGTTTGCCGGGTATATCAACAATAAAAGCAACCATGCCGATCATGAGCAGGGGAGCTGTCTCGCCAAGGGCCTGGGCCATGCCGATAATGGTGCCGGTGAGCATGCCCGGCAGGGCCAGCGGAAGAACATGATGAATCACCATCTGCATCCGGGAAGCGCCGATACCCAGCGCTGCCTCACGGATGGACGGCGGCACTGATTTAAGTGAGGCGCGGCTTGAAATAATAATGGTCGGCAGGGTCATCAAGGTAAGAACCATGCCGCCGATCAGTGGAGTTGAACGGGGCAGTCCCCAGATATTTATGAAAAAGGCAAGCCCCAGCAGACCGAAAACGATTGAAGGAACAGCGGCAAGGTTATTAATATTGCTTTCAATAAGATCAGTCCATTTGTTTTTCCCGGCAAACTCTTCCAGGTATACGGCAGCTCCTACGCCGATGGGAAAGGCGAGGGACAAGGTAATCAGCAGGGTGTAAAAAGATCCCTTGACGGCACCCAGGATACCGGCAAGTTCCGGTTCTCTGGAGTCTCCGGAAATAAAAAAGGTGGAGTTGAATTTCTTTTTTATTTTGTCATGCTTACTCAGGTTGTTGATCCAGAGGAGCTGGTTGTCTTTAATCCGGCGCTCAGCCTGGGGCAGAGATGAGTCAATGTATCCTTTCATATACATGTCAACATCATCGTTGGCGGGAACCCAGATACTCCGGGTGGTTCCGATAAGTCCGGGATTATCAACAACGGCATCACGAAGGACAAATGATGCCCCGGGGCTTGCCAGTTTATACAGGGCCTTTTTATCATTCCTGCTCCGCACGCCGGGAAACATATGGCGCAGCGCCTTTTTGACCAGGCCCTGATAATTGGCCGCGTTAATATTTTCGTTGGAAAAATCCTGGGGATCAAAGAAGACATCAATTTTGATAAAGGTCTGCTCAAATGCCGTGTAACCGTTTGAAATAATGGCTCCAAAAAGCAGAAATAGAAACAGGACAGCCAGTAAAATTGCCGCAAGACCGGTTTGGCGGAAAATGTTTTCGGCGAGATAACGGCGTTTTAAACGATTGTATGCCGCCGGGCTCGTTAAATGATTAATGTCCCTTTGCGCTGCCGGTTTATGACTACTCATAGCGCTCCCTGTATTTGTTGACTATTTTTAAAGCCCCAAAGTTAAGCAGGAGAGTAATGACAAAAAGTAGCAGTCCCAGGGCAAAGGCGGCCAGGGTCTTGGGGCTGTCAAATTCCTGGTCACCCACCAGTAATGTGACGATCTGTACAGTTACCGTGGTTACTGCCTGCAGGGGATTTGCGGTGAGATTGGCTGAAAGCCCGGCAGCCATGACAACAATCATTGTTTCGCCGATGGCCCTGGAAACGGCGAGCATAATACCGCCGACAATGCCCGGCAGGGCTGCCGGAATAAGGACGTAACGAATGGTTTCAAATCTGGTGGCGCCCAGGCCGAGTGATCCCTCCCTCAGGGATTGGGGAACCGCGTGGATAACATCATCAGAAAGTGATGAGATAAATGGAATTATCATTATACCCATGACAAGACCGGCGGCCAGCGCGCTTTCCGACGCAACATCCAGGCCCAGTAACGTGCCGCTGTTGCGTATAAAAGGAGCAACAGTCAGGGCCGCGAAAAAGCCGTAAACAACGGTTGGTATACCGGCGAGTATCTCCAGAAGCGGTTTGGCAATGGTGCGGAATGTTGAACCGGCAAATTCGGAAAGATAGATGGCGGCCATAAGACCAATGGGCACGGCAACGCTCATGGCTATGAATGTGATGAGCATTGTACCGGCGAAAACAGGAACGGCGCCGAAGGCTCCTGATGATCCTGACTGGTCGGCCCTTATAGCAGTTTGCGGACTCCACTTAAGGCCGAAAATGAAATCCTGCAATGGAATTATTTTAAAAAATTTTATAGATTCAAAAATAACGGAAAGGAAAATGCCTATAGTGGTTAATAT
>JANTGB010000251.1 GCA_024763115.1 Desulfobulbaceae bacterium
TATGCTTCGAAGTCCCAAACGAACGAATCTAAGGCACTGGTAAACACTTACAGGAGTGAAGGTTATCGTAAATTTGGTGCCCTGGTGAACAGTTACATAAAATCATATCATAATGTCGGCGGCATGACTGAAGTTATGAAGCTTGATACAGTGGATTTAGAATTTGCAGGTAAATGCCTTGGGTGCTTACGTAACTATCTTATTTCAAGGAAATTTTTTAATTTTTTTGTTTTTTTAAAAAGCTTCCCAGCAGGTTGTCTGAGAATAGGCATTATTTCTCAAGTCAAGGCGTAACTGCTCACAGGGTGCAGGTAAACGACCGGAGGGAGGCTTTGGGCGCCATTGAGTGGAAATAGATAAATATAAATGTCAAATAACAAAGAGAAAAAATGCTAAAAACAGGAATATATGTTGACGCGGAGAATATTCGTTTATCCGGTGGTTATGGCATGCGTTATGATGTGCTGGTAGATCTGGCCAACAGTAATAATTCAATTATGCTGCGAGCCAATTCCTACCTGGCCGAAGATCGGGAACAGACAGCCCATGATCCCGACTACCGGCAGAAGCTCTATAATTATCATAATATTTTAAGAAAATGCGGTTTTAAGATAATCAAAAAATATGTTAAACGCTTTACGGACGCAGATGGGGTCATTACCACCAAGGCCAATGCTGATATGGATCTGGCAATTGATGCTCTTCTTCAGTCCCGTAATCTTGACCGGATAATTCTTCTCACCGGTGACGGTGACTTTATTCGTCTGGTAACCGCCTTGCAGAACAAGGGCTGTCGGGTGGAAATTATCGCCTTTAAAAATGTCAGTGTTCAATTACGGGAAGTTGCTGATTTTTATATATCCGGGTTACTGGTTCCGGGGCTGCTGCCCATAAACGGAGAAACGGAAGAAGAAATTCGGCATCGGGGTACTGTGGTTAATTTTAACCATAGCCGCAGATTTGGTTTTATTCAATATTATCAATTGAATAGCAGTGGTCTGGTTCCTAAGACCATTTTTTTTCACTGTTCAAAGTCAAGTGTGGAAAATCCGGCTGTAGTCTTTGCCGATTCTCAGAGTATTTTTGAATTTCAAATCGCTGCAACACCCAAAAATCCTGACAGGCCTGAGGCAATAAATGTCAGGTTGCTGAAAATGGATGATTTTTGAACCAATAATTGTGATAAGGGCTCAGTCAAAAAATTAATCAGTGCCTTACTTCTAAAAAGCTGTCATAAAAAATAAAAAACCGGATATGTAATTTTAAAACTATTTACAGCTACCTACTCCAAGGCACTTTCACCCCTCAGGTAAGCGCTAGACTCCGGGGGGCACTGAAAAGAGGTAATCTAATTCATGCAACCGCAGACAAAGCTTAAGCTACGATCCAGGATTGCATAATTGCAGATCGCTTTTCTAAATGTTCAGATTGCGCCTTAAAATGCGAAGAAAAGAAAAACATAAAATCTGCATGTTAACCTCATGCTCTTCATGCGCTTCATGGTGAGCTCATCAATTGTGGAAGGGAAAAATGAATGCCTTGGAAATAGTTTCTAACTTTGCAATGACTGACCGGTTTAGGGCTGTTGATTTACTGAAAGCCATACTGGAGATTGCGGAAATAATTAATAACAGCAGAGTAAGTTATGACAAACGGCTTAACAGGATTCTGAAAATCATTCTTGACTACATGAAGGTGGAACAGGGATCAATTATGGTCCTGGAGCGGCGTAAACTCGTGGTGCGGGCTGCCAGTCGACCGGAACTTATCGGACTGCGCCAGGCTGTCTCGGATAATTCCGTAGCAGGTTGGGTGGCAAATTCCGGGGATCCCCTGTTCGTCGGCGATATTTCCCGGGATGGGAGGTTCAAAAAGAGAAACGATTATCACTACAAGAAAAATTCTCTGCTCTCTGTGCCGGTGCTGCACGACAAAAAAGTAATAGGTGTTTTTAATATAACGGATAAAGCCGGCAATACCGACCTGTTAAAAGAGGATGTCAGCTATCTTCTCCAGTTCAGCAGTACCATTCTCTGGTCTCTGATGCAACAGAAACTGCACGACAAATTAAAGAAACAGCAGACTACTCTCAGGAAACGAAACAGGGAGCTGCGCCACCAGGAAGAATTACGTAAACAGTTATCAGGCTTGCTGGTTCATGATCTTAAGGCCCCATTGTCAGAGGTTGTGGCTAATCTGGATATTCTTTCCTATTCTGTTTCCCCGGAAAACCGGGAATTTCTCAAAGGGGCGCAGATAGGCTGTGACCGGGCGGTACGAATGATCTCCAATCTGGTGGGTATTAATAAAATGGAAGAAGAAAAGTTGACTTTGCTGCGAGAGGAGGTCAATACTCAGGATTTGCTGCAGGAGGCATTATCAGGGATTACCGGCATGGCCCGAATGAAACAAATTGAATTAATTGACGAAAGCCAAAAAACAGAGCTGATAATTGTTGACCGAACCATAATTCTCCGGGTGTTGCAGAATTTATTGATGAATGCCCTGACAAACTCAAAATCAGGGGCAATAATCAGGGTGGGATGTTGTCCTGTTGCCAAAAAAAGAAAGATAGAATTTTATGTCTCTGATCAGGGAGAGGGAATCCCGGCGGATAAACAGGAAGTAATTTTTGATAAATATGCCCGGGTTAATGGTGAACATGATTCTCTGGTCGGCAGCGGACTTGGTCTTTATTTCTGTAAACTGGCGATTGATCAGCATCGGGGAACCATTGGGATAAACAGCGTTCCCGGTCATGGAAGCCGTTTCTTCTTTACTTTACCATTAGGGTGTTAACATGGAGCAGAAGTCACCTCGAGAAATGACGTTTTTGCTTGTCGATGACATGGACAATATGCGTCGTTCCATTAAGGCCATGTTAAAACTGATTAATTACGGGAAGGAGTTTTATGAGGCAGGCAATGGACGGGATGCCTGGAAATTTTTAAAAAATAATCCTGATAAAATAGATTTCATTATCTGCGATTATGCCATGCCCTACATGACCGGCACGGAACTGCTGTATCAAATCAGGTTTGATAAGGTTCTGCGAAATATTCCTTTTATGATGATTACTGCCGAGGCTAATATGGAAATTGTGGCTGAGGCGGCTGAGCAGGATGTTGACGGCTATTTGACCAAGCCTTTTGTCACTGCCTCGCTTGAACATAAGATTGATGACCTGTTGCAAAAGATTTACAATCCAGACCCTTTTGTCAAACATTTACGGGCTGCCCGCGATCTTGAGGAAAATGGCGATATAGAGAAGGCAATTGAAGAGGCAAAACTGGCATTAAAGGAAAATGACAGGTCATCGAGACCCTACCGGGAGCTTGGGCGGCTTTTTTTTAAGGCAGGCAAAGTTAAGGATAGTTTGACTTTTTTTACCAAAGCTACTGAAATAAATCGTCTTGATGTAAGTTCTTATCACTATCTGGGCCGGATTTATTACAAACAGAACAAGCTGGACAAGGCAATTCATTATTTTTCCAGGGCCATGGAAATCAGCCCCCGCGATTCAGGCCGGGCTCTTAAATTTGCCGGCCTGTTGATTAAAAAAAAGAAATTTGCTGAAGCTGAAAAAGTGCTGCGTCTGATTTTAAAACATAACAGCAATATTAAGATCAGGGAGGAAATTGTCGCGATGGCGGCAAGCTGTGATCTGTTTGATCTGGCTGCTAAATGTTTACGCAGTATGATAAAAGAAAATCCTGAACGTTACATTCTGCAAAAAAAAATAGGCATTGTCCTGCGAAAAACCGGGGACTTCAATGAAGCGTCTATTCATTTAGAACAGGCAGCTGAGCATATGAAAGATGATATTGATTTAATGCTTGTCCTGGCCAAGACTTATCTTGATATGGGAATGGTAATAAGGGCCGACAAATGGGCTGCTGAAGCCCGCCGCCTGGCCCCTAACAACAAGGAGGCTAAACGGATTATGGATAAATGTCTATAAGTAACCGTTCAGCAGGGAGTAAATCTTTGCAATATTTAAGTCTCTAAGCGTTTACCAGTGCCTTAGATTTGTTCATTCGGAGTCTCATTCTTCGCTTACCTGTGCCTGCGCAGCATACTGGTGCTATTCAAGCAGGCAGG
>JANTGB010000252.1 GCA_024763115.1 Desulfobulbaceae bacterium
CGTGATTCACATAGTATACTATAGTGAACACGCCGAAACGAACAAATATGGGGCACTATCCGAACATTTAAAGGGGTAGAGAAGGGTAGCTTTTACCCAATACGAGGGTTAGCGAAATTAAGTCGCTTGCTCGGAGAGTAGTTACGTGTATAGTAGAATTTATGTTTTAAGGTTTCCCCGGGAAACAAGCGATAAGCCGATTATCAGTAAGCTGGTAAAACAATATGATGTAGAATTTAACATATTAAAGGCTACCATCCTGCCTCATGATGAGGGCTTGATGGTTCTTGAACTTACTGGTCATAAAAATAATATCAGGGAGGCCCTTGATTATCTGAAAAGTTTCGGGGTCAGCATTGAGAGCGTTTCGACAATAATTCGTCGTGATGATGATAAATGCTTTCAGTGCGGGGCCTGCACCGGCATCTGCCCGGCCTCGGCCCTCTATGTTCAGCGGCCTGAGATGGCGGTTGTTTTTGATACGGATAAATGTACCGGCTGCGGTCTATGCGTACCTGTATGTCCGGTTCGGGCAATGGAAGTTTCGCTTGATCAGTCGGTTAATGCCTTAAAGGCGTAACCCACTAAAGTGGAAGAAAACCTCAGGGTTCTTAGGATAAGTCCCTTAACAGTAGATGCAAGTTATTTATTTCAAAGAAAGTTTTCAATTTTTTGCCATAAAAAACACGAAAATTAATTCTAAGGGACTAAATGTCCGGTAAAAATTTTTATTTATTTGTTCTCCTGTTTATCTGTATAATAATTTCAGGATGCTGTCGTCACATTAATGAGACCCCTTCCTCTGCCGAACTGAACATTTTATTTGCCGATCCGCCGGGAGCCCCTCTGCTCAAGGCGGTTAACAGCAGCCTGGCTTATTACCGGAGTCTGCCGGCAAAACAGCGGTTTACCCTTTGTGGAGATGATGTTTTCGCCGCAGAACAAATAGAAACCCTGGAGCTGTTTCAGGATATTGTCGTCCAGGCGAAAAACGCGGATGATTTTCGCCACCGGATAATGGCCCGTTTTTCCTTTTGTCGGGAGCCTTGCAGCGAGGAAATGTTAATCACTGGTTATTACGAGCCGGTGTTTTCCGGTTCCCTGGAGAAAAAAGCGCCGTATCTTTATCCGCTTTACAGTCTGCCGACCGAACTTAAAGAGGCGAATGGCGACAGGCCCTACTGGACCAGGGCGGAAATTGAGACAAATCATTATTCGGCCGGGAATGAACTGATTTACCTGGCCGATCCTCTGGATGCCTTTCTTCTCCATGTCCAGGGTTCGGGCCGGATCAGGCTGCCGGACGGTTCCATTCGTCTTCTTCGTTATGCCGGTAATAATGGTCACCCCTATAGGAGCATAGGTAAATTTCTGTTAGAGCAGGGGAAATTAGCCGAAGATAACGTTGACCTGCCGGCCATAAAAACTTATCTCCGCAATCACCCTGAAGAATTGACGGAGGTACTGCATCATAACGAAAGATTTATTTTTTTTCGAATGATGAAAAAAGAAGCCAGTGACCCTCAGCCGCCCGGCAGCATGGGGCAGCCTCTGACTCCGGGCTATTCCATTGCCCTTGATCAGGATTATTTCGCCACCGGAGCCCTGGGCCTGCTGATCACCGAACAACCTGTCTTTGCCCAAAAAAGCGCAAAACCAAAATGGCAGCCTCTCTGCCGTTTTGTCTTTAACCAGGACAGCGGCAGCGCCATTAAGGGCAGGAATAGAGCTGATATGTTTCTCGGCAGCGGGCCTTATGCGGAAATAACCGCTGGAATAATGAAACAACCGGGCAAACTTTATTTTTTAATCAGGAGAAAACATGAAACAACCGGAGATTGATTACTGGATTGCGACAATGCTGGAAACCTATGACAATGTCTCTGATCTGAATATCACGGTGGGTAAGCCCCTGCAGGTGGAATCTTCAGGCCGGCTCATGCCGGTGGCGGTTAAACCAACCATAAAAGATCTTACCCCGTTTCAGGCCGAGGTCTTTGCCTTGAATGTAATTGGCCGTGATAAAAGGCTGCTGCAGGATCTGGCCGAGTCTGGCTCCTGCGATCTCTCCTATTTCCTGGGCCGCAAGGCCCGGTTTAGGGTTAATGTTTTTTCCCAGAAAAATAATCTCAGCACAGTCCTGAGAAAGCTGCCCACCGAAATTCCCACCATCAGCGGTCTTAACCTGCCGCCGGCGGTTAACAAAATGGCCTCCGAGCTTAACGGTCTGGTTCTGGTAACCGGGGCCACCGGCTCAGGTAAATCAACCACCCTGGCGGCAATTTTAAGCAAGATAAATCATGAAAAATCAGTGCATGTCGTTACTCTGGAAGACCCTATTGAGTTTGTCCATCCCCATGTTAAGGCCACTTTTAATCAACGGGAACTGGGCAATGACTTTGATGCCTTTGCCACCGGGCTGCGGGCTGCTCTCCGCCAGGCTCCCAAGGTTATCCTGGTGGGCGAGATGCGTGATCGGGAAACCATGGAAATCGGGCTGACCGCTTCAGAAACAGGCCATCTGGTTCTCAGTACCCTGCATACGGTTGATGCCGGGTCCACGATTAACCGTTGCCTGGGTATGTTTGAGTATGAGGAACAGCCTCAGATCAGAAACAGGCTGGTTGATACCCTGCGCTGGGTAGTTTCCCAGAGATTGCTGCCCAAGGTGGGCGGGGGCCGGGTGGCGGCCTTTGAGATTATGGGCATGAACCTCAGGGTTAATGAAGTAATTACCCACGGTGAATCAGAGGGAAAAACTTTTTATGAAATTATCTCGGACGGCACTCCCATGGGCTGGGCAACTTATGACCAGTATATTCTCAAGCTTTATGAAGGAGGCCTGATTACCGAAGAAACGGCCATGGGTTACTGCAGCCGGAAAAGTGCGGTGGGTCGGGGACTGGATCAGATCAAGGCGGCCAAGGGTGAAGCGACCTCGAGCATTACTGAACTGTCCATGGAAGACGAGGAAGAGATTGATCCTTTTGCCCGCATGTAACGAAAAAACAATTTTCAGGTCTATCTCAAACAGTTGCCGGATAACAGGAGAATAACAATGCTTACCGAATGCCCTCATTGTCAACATTCGTTAAAATTAAGCGATAGTCAGCTGGCGAAAATTAATAAGGCAATTGCTGCTCTTCAGCCCGGCAAATTTTTAAAACTGGGCTGTCCCCATTGCAAAAAGACAATTGAGCTGGACAAGAATAGAGCAAAGGGAGAAGGTAAGCCGCAACCTGTGTCCCCTGTTACCGCTCCTCCGCTGAAAACCAGGGATAAGGGATTGCCTCCTCCTCCCGTTCCTCCTGATATTGACTGGCTGCGCGGCGGAGAAATAGAAGAAAAAGATATTCTTGAAGATGTTACCCAGGTTTTAATTCTGTTCAATCCAGGGGAAGACAGGGATAAAATCGTCCGGGCTTTTGAGGAAATTAATTATAAACCGGTTTTTGCCGAATCAGCAGACGATGCCATTGAAATGATGCGTTTTGTTAATTTTGCCGCTGTCGTACTGGAAAAAAAATTCGAGGGCAAGCCGGCCGAGTCCCTATTCCATGCCCATATGCGGGCCATGGCAATGCCCAAACGACGTTATATCTATTACGTGCTGGTTGGTAGCGACTGCAATACGCTCTATGATCTTGAAGCCTTGTCAAACAGCGCAAATCTGGTGGTCAACAACAATGATCTCGACCAGTTCAATCTGATTTTAAAAAAGGGGATGCATGATTATGACAATCTGTTCAGTCCCTTTATCAATATGCTGAAGGAATGCGGTCGTAAATAGGCGTAGGGTGCATACCCTGCGCCAAAAAATGATGCCGGAGCCAAGAAAATGGTGCGTGATACGCACCCTACGTATCGGAGGTTTGCGCACATTAGGCGCTTAAAGCCGTTGTCTAAACAATTTTTTGATTTGATTTTTGGTAACTTCTTCATATGTGGTGGCACCCAACCGTAGGTCTGCTAAAATTTGGACAATTTATATAACGTCATTCCGGCATGTAGTTGGCCGGAGGTAAGCGAGGAACGAGACTCCGATCCGGAAAGCTGCTTAATGTCTATAGATTCCGGCCAACTACATGC
>JANTGB010000253.1 GCA_024763115.1 Desulfobulbaceae bacterium
CAGTTTGCGGTTTTTTATAAAGGGTCAGAGGTAGTCGGCAGCGGAGAGATAAGTAGATGACAGAGAAAAAAACACGAGTTGCGGTTACCACCTTAGGCTGCAAGGTCAACCAGTTTGAGACCGCCTCCTTTATCTCGACGCTGGAGGAACGAGGGGTCGAGATTGTTCCCTTTTCTCGTCAGGCCGACATATATATCATTAACAGTTGCGCGGTAACGGCTCGGGCCGGGGCCGAATCACGCCGCATGGTACGCCGGGCCTTTAAAAAAAATCCTGAAGCACGGTTACTTGTGACCGGCTGTTATGCCCAGGTTGCCGGGGCCCGGCTTCTTGATATTATCGACCAGCCGATCTGCGTGGTCGGTAATGCCTTCAAGGATGAACTGGTGGATTTTGCCCTGGCCCGTGATTTCTGCGATATTGAAATGTACATGACCGATATCAGCCGGGTAAAAAAAATTTGCCGGCTGCCGGTACGCCGCTTTCGGGGCCGCACCAGGGCCTATCTGAAAATCCAGGATGGCTGCAATAATTTCTGTACCTACTGCATTGTTCCTTATGCCAGAGGGCGCAGCCGCAGCCTGCCCCTGGAAGACGCTTTAGCCCAGGCACGAATTTTTGCCGGAGAAGGCTACCGGGAAATAGTCCTGACCGGTATTCATCTGGGCAAATACGGCCTTGACCTTGATCCGCCCCTTGATCTGTTAGCCATTTTGCGGCAACTGGTCAGCCGGGAACCGGATATTCGTTTCCGCCTGGGTTCCCTGGAACCGGGCGAGATAAATGCTGAGCTGCTTGATCTTATCGACGACGCCGATAATCTTATGCCTCATCTTCATCTTCCCCTGCAAAGCGGTGATGACGTAATTTTAAAAAAAATGAATCGTCCCTGCCGGGGCGCTGATTATCGCCGCATTGTCGAACTTATCAGCCGGCGATTGCCGGACGCGGCCATTGGCGCTGATGTGCTGGTGGGTTTTCCGGGTGAAGATGAGCCGGCCTTTGCCAACACCCTGAATCTACTCACTGAGCTGCCCATAAGCTATCTTCATGTCTTTCCCTATTCCCGGCGGCCGGCTACGCTTGCGGCCCGCATGAAAAAACAGGTTACCGCTGATATTAAAGAAAAAAGGGTGGCAATTCTCCGCGCTCTTGATAAAAAGAAAAGGGCTGCGTTTTATAAGCGGTTTATCGGCATGGAACGATTGGTTCTGGCCGAGAACAGCAAAAATCGTTTTAAGCTCATGCGCGGCTTTACGGATAATTATATGCCGGTCTATTTTCCAGCCCCGGCAAACGGAATAAATAAAGTTTTTCAGACACGGCTGGAACGGCTGGATGAGGATAACAACCTGTATGGCAGCCCGGTATAATTGCGGAAAGGCGCGTCGTAATTTTATTTGTTTTTTTGGGGGGGGCGGGTGCACCATTTTGTTAATAAAATTGATTGGGGAATAAGGAAGCATAATGATAGGTGAAATAATTGCCATCGGCAACGAACTGACCTCGGGACGAATTTTAAATTCCACCAGTTATTTTGCCGCCAGTCATCTTTTTAATGCCGGTCATGAGATCAGCGCCATGTTTACCATCGGCGATGAGCCGGAGATGATCGGTTCCGCCATCAAGGAGAGCATTGACCGGGCTGATTTTGTCGTGGTCACCGGCGGCCTTGGCTCAACCAGCGATGATCTTACCAATGAGGCGGTAGCCGAGGCCCTGGATCGGCCCACCACCCTTTACCCGGAAATCTTTGCCAAGATCAAAAAATCAAAAAGATTTGCCAAAATGCCCTCTCTGGAAAAACTGGCCTGGCTGCCGACCGGGGCTGAAGTTTTAAAACCGGGGGCGCGGATGGCCGGCTACCTGCTTATATATAATGATAAGCCGGTATTCTTCCTGCCCGGTGTGCCTGAGCAGATGCGGGAACTGATGCTCGACAGGGTGATTCCCCGGCTGGCCACCTGGAAGGGCGGCAAGACCAGCCGGGTGCGACAGAAGGTGTTTAAGGTGTTCGGCCTTACTGAGATGGAAATCAATCAGCGTCTGGCCCGGACGGAAAATTCTCACAGCCGGGTGCGCATAGGTTATTATCCGGTGGCGGCCGAAGTGCATGTCAGCCTGACGGTGCGAGGCGACAGCCATGAGGAGACGGAAAAAATATTTGCCTGCATTGACCGGGAGATCAAGGCGGCTTTAGGCGATTATATTTATGGCGAAGATGGCGCCTGTCTGGAAGGCGTTGTCGGGCAGGCCCTTGCGGAGCGCGGGTTGCGGCTGGCATTGGCGGAATCATGCACCGGCGGTCTCATGGCCCATCGGATAACCACGATCCCCGGAAGTTCCCTTTATTTTCTGGGCGGTATTGTCGCCTATGCCAATGAACTGAAAACAGGCTTACTTGATGTAGCGGAAAAAACCCTGGATGAATTCGGCGCAGTGAGCCGGGAAACGGCCGGGGAAATGACTAAAGGAATACGGGCGGCAACCGGGGCTGATATCGGTCTTGCCATTACCGGTATTGCCGGGCCCACGGGCGGCACCCCGGACAAGCCGGTGGGCACTGTCTGCTTTGGTCTGGCCGCCGACAATGATTTTTTTGATTTTATCTGTAGTTTTCATGGTCGCCGTAATATGGTGCAGACCAAGGCGGCCTTGACCGGCCTTGATTTGATCCGCCGCTATCTGCTGGGCCTGGATATGAAACACTTGCCTGCTGTTTATTGATTTACAAAAAAACTTTGTGCCCTCTATGTCCTCTGTGGTAAGTTAACGTCTTTAACCTTTGAACCTCTGAACCCCTGAACCCTTGAACCCCTGAACCTTTGAACCCCTGAACCCAAAAAAGGAGTTACAACAATGGCCATAGCCGAGCAAAAAAGTAAAACCCTGGATTCGGCAATATTTCAAATAAAAAAACAGTTTGGCAAAGGCTCGATAATGCGCCTCGGCACGGATGAGGTCGAAGCCGTTCCGGTGATTCCCACCGGGGCCTTAAGCCTTGATATCGCCACTGGCGTCGGCGGTTTTCCGAGGGGCCGGATAACTGAAATTTACGGCCCGGAATCATCCGGTAAAACTACCCTGGCCCTGCATCTTATTGCCGAGGCCCAGAAAACAGGCGGGATAGCCGCATTTATTGATGCCGAGCATGCCCTGGATTTAAGTTATGCCTCACGATTGGGAGTAAATGTCGATGATCTGCTGGTTTCCCAGCCGGATTTCGGTGAACAGGCCCTGGAAATAACTGAAATTCTGATTCGCAGCGGCTCGGTAGACGTTATTGTTATAGATTCAGTTGCCGCTCTGGTGCCCAAGGCGGAAATCGACGGCAATATCGGCGATTCCCACATGGGACTCCAGGCCCGGCTCATGTCCCAGGCCATGCGCAAACTTACCGGTATCCTTAAACGCACCAATACCGCGCTTATTTTTATCAATCAGATAAGGATGAAAATAGGCGTTATGTTCGGTAATCCCGAAACAACCACAGGCGGCAATGCCCTGAAATTTTATTCGTCCATGCGTTTTGATATCCGCCGTCAGACCCCGATTAAAGACGGCCAGGAGGTTATCGGCAACCGCACCAAGGTAAAAATCGTCAAAAACAAGGTTGCTCCGCCCTTTAAAATTGCCGAATTCGACATTGTTTACGGTGAAGGCATTTCCAAGGTCGGCGACACCCTTGATCTGGCGGTAAGTCAGAATATCGTCGAAAAAAGCGGGGCCTGGTACTCCTATGAGGGCGAACGTATCGGCCAGGGCCGGGAAAACGCCAAGGAATTTCTAAAAGAGCATCCGGAAATGACTGCCGCCATAGAACATAAGGTGCGGCTGGGTTTCGGCCTGGATTCGGCTGAGGAAAAAAGCGAGCCCCGAAAGAATGAGGTAAAAGAGTAGAGTGCTGAGGGGACTGAATTTTTTCGCGATGTTTGCGAAAATAATTCTGTCCCCGGTTTTATGGTAAAACAGGTTTTTACGAATTTAATATGTAACTATTCAGGTAGGGGCGAAAAACTGCCCAAACCACCGACCTGTAACTGTTCAGATGTGCTTTAGCTGTGCGTGATAAGGCTGGCGCAGCATAC
>JANTGB010000254.1 GCA_024763115.1 Desulfobulbaceae bacterium
TGTGCCTGCGCAGCATACTGGTGCTATTCAAGCAGGCAGGTAAGCGAGGAACGAGACTCCGAAATGGGCAAAGATGAGGTGCTGGTGAACGATTACGACTTTTTCCATCCGCATCTTCCGTTTATATTCACATTTTTGGAAGCAAAAAATGGCAAGATTGCACGTTTTTCGAACGAAAAAAGTTGATTGTCTCTTAAAAATACTGTATTCCATTTTTCGCAGAGCCTTGATCCGGAAAAAATCATCTCCAACCTTTCCCTGTTTATTAAGAAAAAAATCCTACCTGGGCACCATCTACTCATTTTTGACGAAATACAGGCCTCAAACAATGCCCTGAACAGTCTGAAATATTTTCAGGAAAAGGCCCCGGAATATATTATTGCTTCCGCTGGTTCTCTTCTTGGCGTTAAGCTTTCCTCGCCAAAATCTTTTCCAGTGGGCAAGGTAAATTTTCTGGATCTCCTGCCCATAACCTTTTATGAATTTCTAGATAGCATGGGAGAGTCAGGGTTACGTGATTACCTGGAAGGCCTGGACCAGATATAACCACTACCCGAAGCCTTTCATCAAGTGCTTATAGACTTGCTCAGGCGCTATTATTTTTGCGGCGGCATGCCGGAAGCGGTGCGCTGCCCGGCTGAAGAAAATTCTCTTGAAGATGTTCGCCAGGTACACCGGAAAATAATAACTTCATACACTCCGGACTTTGCAAAACACGCAGATATAGGGTCAGGTTTTAAAAAGACACACTTGTTATGTTGAGCTAAAAATATGGCCAGACCCTTGCGAGTAGAGTTTCCTGGCGCAGTATACCACATTACGGCACGCGCAACGCAAAGCATAATTATGTCGTTATTACGGGCTGGTATTCAAACCGCAACCAGGGCGAACGGCGTAAGGATGACGGCCAACGGGCTGACACTTATAAAAAACCACGCCGATGCCGGAAGGAATAGAGGTGTTGGACGTGTCTACATATAAAAATCGCCGGATACCTCCCAAAACATGGCGGGAGTGTGTATCAAGAAAGTGTGGGAGGTTGATCCCCCCTCAAATGCCCGAAGTGCCATGCGGAAATAAATATCATAAGTTTCATAACCGAAAAGGATGTTGTCAGGAAGATTATTGAGAATCTGAATTTCCGGCCGCAACAATCTACCAAAGCAGGCCGAGCCCCGCCTGAATTAAACCATGCGCATATTGTCATGGAGACAGTCTATGGCGAGCCGTTTGATGATGGCCGGCCTGGGCCGGGCAATGAGTTTTAATGGATAAAGTTTTACCTGATTGATTTTTTTTGAGACTTTGATTTCTGTCGTATCGGATAGGTGTAGCTTTTTTTGCCACGGATTTTTGAAAATGACAATCATTCCATTTTTTCGACTACATCGTTTGTCGAATTTGATTTGACAACTCAAAAATTTGTTGTTAGAAAAAATTATTGAGTGATTTTGGTGGATGGTTCACTTCCCTTTGTCCGCTTTTCAGCAGGGCGCTGAAAAGCGATTTCCTATTATTTTATCATTCATTCTATTGACATCCTGCTCCTGTAAATTCGTTGAGAAACTAAGCCTGTACAATTCCGGCCCGGATGACAAGGCCCCGCGAATATCTCAGGTATAAACTGCGCAACCAATGGGACCATGGACGAGATGAAGGGCGTCGGCAATGGGGTAGAGCACTACCCGTGATCCGCAGAATTCACAGGCCCGTTGACAAACTGCACCGGCCAGGGAATCTTTGTCGCAAACAATCTTGAATGGTGCCTCACCAGTGCGGTGAATTTGATCCTGTCGTTCTTGCAATGCTTCTATATCGTTATCCTTATGTTGTTGTTTTGTTTCTTTATTTAAGGTTACAGTAACGGCTGCGCCACCGGGCTTTTAAGTGTTAATTGTCACGATTATTCAAGCTGTTAGTTGTGTCTTGTCCTGTTTGTTCTTCTGTTGGAGAAATACGGGAAATGTAGCAAAGATGACAAAATGGAAGGGGTGCTTCTCTTTTGTTTTTTGGTAAGCGTTCACCAGCACCTCATCTTCGCCCGTTTGGGCCTTCTCGAATAGCACAAGTATGCTTCGAAGTCCCAAACGAACGAATCTAGGGCACTGGTAAACACTTACAGGACTGAAGGTTATCGTAAATTTGGTGCCCTGGTGAACGGTTACGTTTTTTGGGTGGGAGAGATGTAGTACTGATGTTTTTGGCAGGGAAAGGACCATAAGATTGTTCTTTCGTTACTTGGCGGGACCCTTGGCGAGGATGTTCTGTTAAAGGCCTGGGCTGAAAATGATCTTAATGCCCATGGTGCCGAGAGCTGCCACCGAGCTGGATATATCAGGCGGAGCAGCGGAACACTTGTTCCGCTTTCCACCCATAAATCTGACAGTCTGGTCACTGATCTCCTTGGTTTTTTCAGGTTCAACAAAGGGGAGGTTCCCACAGCATTTGGTCAAAGTGCTTTCTCGGTTCCTACTACTCTTAGTTTTTCGGCTTATCGGGATATCCCCACCATTGATTCGCAGAAAGCCAGAAGGGTAATAGAACAACCTAAATATTGGGGTTATCAGAGCTTACATCGGTTTTCTGCTCATAGTACAGACTGGCATTATTCTTTGGATAACCTTCTTGTCTGGCTAAAGTGGTTAGATGATGGTCGTTTTGAGCAGGCCTGCAAATTGATCAATAGTAAGGTCTTTGCCGGTACGGAAAAATTTTTAAAAGATGTCCACCGTGATCCTCCTGAAGCAATTATTCAGATCAACAATGATCAGACAACAAGCCATAGCCTGAATCGACTCAGTAGCGGCGAAAAGAATTTAGTGCAGCTCTTTTTGCGAATCGGTTCACATATGACCCAGAATACGATTCTACTAATTGATGAGTTTGATGTCCATTTGCATATCCGCTGGCAATTTAAATTACTCAATGCTCTCAAAGATCTCGCAGCCCAGCGAGAAGCAAATTTTACCGTCATCCTCACCACCCACTCCACCGAAATATTGGAAACCTATACAGAGACCTTGGATATCAATGAAGATGGTCTGACTAAGGGTGGCCATTTTATCAGGGATTTGAGATAACGATATGGGAAGTTTTAAAACACAAGGGGAAATGGTTACTGAAGCATATAAGGGAATAGGGGCCGGCACGGTATACCTGGAATCCTCCGATGATAAATATATCATCGGTACCAAATGGTTTTCATTCTTGAAAGACCGTATACATTTTGTCGCGGTATCAGGTCCTGAGAAAAGGGGTGATGGAGGATGTAAAGAGGTTATCCGCCGGGTGGTAGAAGCTAATAAACGTGGGCTGGCAGCCTACGGCATTGTTGACCGCGATATTTTGCTTGGCGACCCGGCGTTTCAGGACACCCTCTGGTGGGAAGTGGATGATACGGTTTTTTGTGCTGCAAAACCGTATGGCGATACTATTTTTGTCTTACCTCGCTGGGAACTTGAGAATTATTTACTGTATCCAGAGGCTTTAGAGCAGCTGCATAAAGATAAGTTTCGTAATGTGCCACCTTGCCGTTCCTCTCAAGAGATAGCTGAATTGCTGATTGACAATGAGGATAATTTTATTATCGCCTCGCTTTTTTCGACACTACATCATAGCCTCCGTATTCCCGACAAAAAACAAGCTCACATTAAGCATAGTTCCAATGTTGCAGGCGAGAAACTTAAGGATATTGTTAAAACAGAGACTCAATGTAACGATAGTCAATTTAATGATCATCGCAGTAAAATAGAACAATTTACCGAAGCGCAATCAGATGCCATAAGCCGTTGGAATCGACTCACTCGCATTCTTGACGGTAAGCGAACCTGTCATCGGATAGAAGAACTCCTTTTTCACGAAGGAGCCAAAAAGATTATTATTGAAGATGAAATGGGGATATTGGCCTCCTATGTTGCAAATCAGGGTCTGATTGACCCTGATTTGACTGATTGGTTGAAAGGGGTTGCGGGAAGGGTTTAATTGATAAGGCTTAGGGCTCACTCAAAAATAACTTCGCATTCTAAGGCGCAATCTGAACATTTAGAAAAGCGATCTGCAATTATGCAATCCTCAACGTAGCCCTGC
>JANTGB010000255.1 GCA_024763115.1 Desulfobulbaceae bacterium
AATAGCACAAGTATGCTTCGAAGTCCCAAACGAATGAATCTAAGGCACTGGTAAACACTTACAGGACTGAAGGTTATCGTAAATTTGGTGCCCTGGTAAACGGTTACGTTTATTCATTGTTTCTTATGATAAATTCGTAAAAACTATTTTACCATGAAGCGCTTAAAGGACAGGAAGAAAAAGCGAAATCAGCATCTTAACTTCATGCTCTTCATGAGCTTTATGGTGAGTTAAGATTTTTTGTAAGCGTTCACCAGCACCTCATCTTTGCCCATTTGAGCCTGCTTGAATAGCACCAGTATGCTGCGCAGGCACAAATGAAAAAATCTAAGGCACTTGTAAACGCTTAGAGATTTAAATATTGCAAAGATTTACTCCCTGGTGAACGGTTACGATTTTTTTATAAATTAATCTGTAACTACTCACGGGGTAAGCATCCTAACTTCGCTAACCCCAGTAATTGTAACTGCTTACATGGCGCAGGTAAGCGACCAGCGGGAGACTCCGGGAGATTTTCGTTAGCAGGTCGGCACACCCTACAGAGAGCAAAAAATATTTCTAACTTGTCAATTAATCATAACCATATTATTTTTTTGCGTTGTCGGAAGAGGATTCATGCAAATGAATATATCAGCATTTACTTATAAAACTAAAGAAGGTAAATTTAATTGCCCGGCCCTTTTGTTGTCAGGGGAAAATTCGATAAAAAATCTGCATATAATGCTTGCCTCGCCATTATTACTGCTGCTGCTTGCTGTTATCTGCGAATACAGCGGCATTGACCTCTGGCTTGCCGGCCATTTTTATGATAAGCAAAACATGCTGTGGCCCTTAAGAGAACACTGGTTGACGGCAGGGCTTATTCACAATGGCGGCCGGAATTTTGATAAAGCAGTCGGCCTTGTCTGGCTGATAACCTTTATTGTGACAATTTGTAAGCCGAAATTAAAACCATGGCGCAAGCCGCTTCTATTTTTCTTTTCAGCAACCGTGCCTGGAATGCTGCTGGTCAGCCTAGGGAAAAATTTTACCCATATTTACGCTCCATGGGATCTTCTTGTTTTTTCAGGCGACAAGCCTTACTTGAAGCTTTTTGACCATGTTCCCGCAGGTTCTGCAGTTGGTCATGACTTCCCGGCAGGGCATGCCTCAGGCGGATATGCTTTTTTAAGCCTCTATTTTTTCTTCCGCCTGTATAAACCCGCCTGGCGTTTTTACGGTCTTTTTATCGGCCTGTTTCTTGGCTTGCTTTACGGATTTGGCCAGCAAATGCGCGGAGCGCATTTTCTCAGTCATGATCTTTTTTCCCTGGTAATCTGCTGGTATTCCAGCCTGACAGTTTATCTAATTTTTTATTGCCGCGAACAACATAACAGCAGACAGCCTCAATGAGTAAAATAAAATTCACCCTGATTATTTCCCTGTTCCTGGTTTTGTTTACCAATAAATCTTTCTGGCTGGAACTATACAAAATTTATAACAGCTCCCAGCAGAACATATTTTTCATCATATCCATTTTTCTCTTTCTGGTGGTTTTTATCAATCTCTGCCTGACCATTATCAGCTTTAAATATATTCTTAAGCCGACAGTAATTTTTATTCTTATCACTGCCTCGCTGGCCGCCTATTTCATGAACTCATACGGAATCATGATTGACCGGTCAATGATCAGGAATGTCATGGAGACGGATATCAAGGAGGCCGGGGGGCTTTTTAATCCGGCCATTTTTTTCTACCTGATTTTTTTAGGAATAATTCCTTCTCTGTTGGTCTGGCGGCAGCGATTTGAAGACAAAACATTTGCCGGGGAAATTTTGAATAAAATTTATGTTGCCGGCATCAGCCTGTTGCTTATAGTCGTAATCGTATTTCCCTTTTTCAAGGATTATCTGTCGCTGGGGAAAAATTATAAATATATCCGCCACCTGATTAATCCGGTGAACTATATTTACGCTATCAGCTCTTATACCAAAAGGACGCTTACAGATAAAAATGTTCCCATAAAACCTCTGGGCACGGATGCCGTCCTGCTGACGGACAGAAAGCAAAGGGGCAAGAATAATCTGCTGATTATCGTGGTGGGTGAAGCGGCCAGGGCGGTTAATTTTTCCCTGAATGGTTACAAGGAAGATACCAATCCCCTGTTAAGTCAAGAGAAAGTTTTTAATTTCAGCAATACCTATTCCTGCGGCACGGCAACAGCAGCCTCGGTTCCCTGCATGTTTTCCCATTTCAACCGCGCTGATTACAGCCGCAGCAAGGCCGACCATAATGAGAACCTGCTGGATGTTTTAAGCCGGGTCGGAATCAAGGTTCTGTGGCGGGATAATAACTCAGGCTGCAAGGGCGTATGTACCCGGGTGGAAACGGAAAACATGGAGCATCTGCATATTCCCGGTCTCTGCGGGAGAGAGGAATGCTTTGATATGGTACTGCTGGAAAATTTACAGGATTATGTTGATAAGCTGGACAGTGATGCTGTTGTCATCCTTCACCAGAAGGGTTGCCACGGACCGGAATATTATCGACGTCATACGGATGAATTCAGCGAATTTTCCCCGGAATGTACTACCAACCAGCTCCAGGAATGCACCAGTGCTGAAGTGACAAATGCCTATAATAACACCCTGCTTTACACTGATTATTTTCTCACCCAGGTAATTGATTTTCTCAAAGACAACTCTGAAAATTTTTATACCTCCATGATCTATATGTCGGATCACGGTGAGTCATTGGGTGAAAACGGTATTTATCTCCACGGACTGCCCTACTTCATTGCCCCGGATGAACAGAAACATATCCCCTTTATTGTCTGGCTCTCGCCCGAATATATGACATTTGCCGGAATTAATGGAAATATCCTGGCCAAAGAGCGGGAAAAGGAATTTTCCCATGACAATCTGTTTCATTCAGTGCTGGGCCTGATGGGAGTTAAAACAAAAATATATGACCCGAATCTTGATATATTTACCAACTGTCGGACAACGGAACCGGCAGCAAAATTGAAGCAACAGCAGATTAATTAACAGGGGAATCTGTGAAAAATACGGGAAAGGCAAATGACTTTTAAAAGTAGAAAAGAACATCTGCACGTCTATTTTCTCTTTAATATCTCGCGGTTGTGCTTCTCTGCCTGAGCTATCTTGGTCCGTCAGTTCCGGCTGATCCCTGGACTGTTGTTTTTTGCCTGGCAACCTTGACAAGTTACTCCGTGGTCTATCTGCTTCCGGCTTTTTCAATAACAATGATTGCCAACCGGCTGTCCTCCTGTTGGACTGACAGGAGAAAATTGTCTTCTCTTAATACTTTCATCGTTGCCGTGCCGGCGGTATTGACTACATCTGTAATTTCCGTAGCACTTTATACCGACCGGCAAATCTACCACCTTTTCGGTTTCCATTTTAACAGCTTTGTCATTAATCTCATCACAACACCAGGCGGAATTGACTCTATGGGGGGGCAGTGATGATGCCAATACGGTTTATATGCTCATCAGTGCTGCTTTTATCATCATGGAGATAGCCTTTTTAATCGTTAGTGGGTATCTGCAACGTCGCTGGGCAAACAAATAAAGGCCATCCGATATATAAAATTAGCTGTAAGCGTTCACCAGTACCTCATCTTTACCCATTTGAGCCTGCTTGAATAGGACCAGTATGCTGCGCAGGCACAAATGAACAAATCTAAGGCACTGGTAAACGCTTAGAGACTTAAATATTGCAAAGATTTATTCCCTGGTGAACAGCTACAATTAGCTGAATATAAAAAATTATGTAACTACTGATGGGGTAAGCGCCTAATGAGTGCAAACTGGAGTATTTGTAACTGGTTACAGGGTGACGTAGATTTTCGTGATCAGGCCGGCGCAGCATACTGGTGTTATGAAAAACAGGCTGATCGCGGAGGTAAGCACCCTTAAAAACAGGGCATAAACTTCGACTCCGAATATGCGGTGCCCTGTGAGCAGTTACCTTAATAGTTACAATTCGTAACTACTCATGGGGTAAGCGCTATAACTTCGCTAACCCCTGTAATTGTAACTGGTTACAGGGTGCCGTAGATTTTCGTGATCAGGTCGGCG
>JANTGB010000256.1 GCA_024763115.1 Desulfobulbaceae bacterium
AAAATCAATGGCTATTACTATATAGTAATTGTCATGAAAACTTCAAACAAAACTCAAAAAACCAAGTTTATTTTTGTTACCGGCGGCGTCTTATCCTCGCTCGGCAAGGGGCTGGCTGCGGCAGCTATCGGCGCTTTGCTTGAAAGCCGGGGGTTGACCGTGACCATGCAGAAACTCGATCCCTATATCAATGTTGATCCCGGCACCATGAATCCCTTTCAGCATGGCGAGGTCTATGTGACGGATGATGGGGCCGAGACTGATCTTGATCTGGGCCATTATGAGCGTTACACCTCGGCCAAGCTGGGCCAGAAGCACAATTACACTTCGGGCCGCATCTACTATTCAGTGATCACCAAGGAGCGCAAGGGCGAATATCTGGGCGGCACCGTACAGGTTATTCCCCATATCACCGATGAGATCAAGGCGGCGATTCATCAGCTGGAGGGTGATGCGGATGTGGCCATTGTTGAAATCGGCGGCACGATCGGCGATATTGAAGGGTTGCCGTTTCTTGAGGCTATTCGTCAGTTCCGACTTGATGTGGGCCGGGAGAATTCGCTTTTCATCCATGTGACCCTGGTGCCGTACATCAAGGCGGCGGGCGAGGTCAAGACCAAGCCCACCCAGCACAGTGTCAAGGAATTACGGGCAATCGGCATCCAGCCCGACATCCTGCTCTGCCGGACGGAATCACCCCTGTCCCGGGAGCTGAAGGCCAAGATCTCCCTGTTCTGTAATGTGGGAACCGACGCGGTAATCACGGCCCAGGATGTGGAATCAATCTATGAAGTGCCTCTCTGTCTGCATGAGGAAGGTGTGGATGACAAAATTCTTGATCTGCTTAATGTCTGGACCCGTTCACCGCGTATTGAGCCGTGGCAGGAGCTGGTACAAAAGATCAAGCATCCCGAACATGAGGTTCTCATAGCCATTATCGGTAAATATGTTGACTTGACTGAATCATATAAAAGCCTGCATGAGTCTCTTGTTCATGGCGGGGTAGCCAATAATGCCAGGGTGCAGCTGCGCTATGTCAGCGCTGAAGATATTGAAAAAGGTGAGGCGGCCGAATTTCTGACCGGCTGTCACGGCATCCTGGTACCGGGCGGTTTCGGCAAGCGGGGAGTGGTGGGCAAAATCAAGGCCATAACCTATGCCAGGGAAAACAAGATTCCCTTTTTCGGCATCTGCCTGGGAATGCAGCTGGCTGTAATCGAATTCGCCCGCAACTGCTGCGGCATGAAAGACGCGGACAGTGGTGAATTCAGCCGCAGTACCACCCATCAGGTAATTTACCTGATGAAGGAATGGTTTGATCCCCGGACTGAAGAAATGCAGGTTCGGGATGAAAGCTCGGAAATGGGCGGCACCCTGCGCCTTGGCTCCTATCCCTGTCATCTCCGGAAAGATACCTTTGCCCACAAGGCCTACGGCCGGGATATGATTGACGAACGGCACCGGCACCGCTATGAATTTAATAACGAGTTTCGTCAGGAACTGGTGGATAAGGGGCTGGTAATCAGCGGCCTTTCCGAGGATAATAATCTGGTGGAAATTGTTGAACTGGCTGATCAGCCCTGGTTTCTGGGCTGCCAGTTTCATCCGGAATTCAAGTCCCGGCCCATGGCTCCTCATCCCCTGTTCCGAGATTTTATCAAGGCAGGACTGGAATTTTCCCGGAAGTAACTGTGGATACTGTTGAAATTAATGGCCGTTACCGGGTGGGGCCGGGCCGGCCCCTGTTGCTCATTGCCGGCCCTTGCGTCCTGGAATCGGAAGATGTGGTCTGGAAAACGGTTCAGGGGCTTAAAAAAATAACGGCTAGACTTGATATTCCCTTTGTCTTCAAGGCCTCCTTTGACAAGGCTAACCGCACATCTCTTGCCTCCTTTCGCGGCCCCGGCATAAAAGAAGGCCTTAAGATACTCGGCCGCATCCGCCGGGAATTTCAGGTGCCGGTGATTTCCGATATCCATGAACCGGGCCAGGCGGATTCAGCTGCTGAGGTTCTTGATATTATCCAGATTCCCGCCTTTCTCTGCCGCCAGACCGACCTGCTAACGGCTGCGGCTGCCACCGGCAAACCCTTAAGTATTAAAAAAGGTCAGTTCCTTTCTCCCTGGGATATGGAACATGCGGTTATGAAGGTGCGGCAGTCCGGTAATCGCAATATTCTGCTCACTGAACGGGGGGCCATGTTTGGTTACAACAATCTGGTGGTTGATATGCGTTCTCTGCCGGTTATGCGTTCCCTGGGCTGTCCGGTAATTTATGATGCCACCCACAGCGTTCAGCTGCCCGGTGGAGCCGGAGGCAGTTCCGGCGGGCAGCGGGAATTTATCCCGCCCCTGACCAGGGCCGCAGTGGCTGCCGGAATTGACGGCCTGTTCATGGAGGTTCATCCGGATCCCGACAAGGCCCTGTGCGACGGCCCCAACTCCATGCCCCTTGACCAGGTTGAATCCCTGCTGATCATGTTGAAAAAAATCCATGAGCTTTGTGCGTAAATGATTATGTTCACTTATCCAGCCTCTGATTTCTGTCCTCTGACTTCCGGCTTCTGATGTCTGACAACGGTTGCGTAATATCAGATGGAGTATATCCCGGCGACTGCGAATTCACCCAGGCCCTGCTCAAAAAGGCGGCGGCCCGCCAGACAGCCGAAGTGAACAGTTATGCCTGGAAGGCATGTCTTGAGCAGGCCAAAGCCGTAAAGCTGCTCATTCTTGATGTTGACGGCGTGTTGACTACCGGTGCTATTTCATACGATCATGCGGGCCGGGAAATCAAGACCTTTCATGCCAGGGACGGGTTCGGGATGAATCTTCTCCGTCAGGCCGGAGTTGAAATCGGCCTGATTACCGCCCGGAGTTCCGAAGCCCTGCTGAAAAGGGCAACTGAGTTGAAAATTCCCCATGTCTTTCAGGGCAAACGGCAAAAGATCGAGGTCTTTAACGAACTGCTGACAAAACTTGAACTTACGGCTGCCGAGGTTGCCTATATGGGCGACGACTGGCTTGACCTGCCGCTGCTGACTAAAGTCGGCCTTTCTGCGGCTCCGGCAGATGCTGTTCCCGAAGTCAGGGAGGTTGTCCATTACACCACCCGACAGCCGGGAGGCAAAGGGGCGGTGCGTGAACTGTGCGATCTGCTGATTGATGCCGGGGGCCTGCATGAAAAGCTTCTGGCCGGGTATCTTAAATAATAGGGTGCAACACAAAAAAATGACCAAAGCCGTCCCTCAAAATAAAAAAACCTTATGGTACAATCTGGTCTTTATTATCTTCTGCGCCGGTATCTTTCTTTTTTTATGGGGTGCTCCGGAAGAAACCACAGCCCCCCTGCCCCACGATAAAAATCACGAAAAATTCTTCAGTATGGGGAAAAAAGAGGCGGAAAAATTCTGTACTCAATGCCATAATCCAGAAGGAATACCTCTGCCTGAGGATCATCCTCCCAAATATCGCTGTCTCTTCTGTCATAAAAAAAAATGACCTCAATTGTCATAGACTTACCCACCCCGGCCACCACCCGCGATTTTGGTCGCCGTCTTGGAGAAACAGCCCGGCCCGGCGATATCTTCACCCTGGCCGGGCCCTTGGGTGCAGGCAAAACCACCTTGACTCAAGCTATCGGCCAGGGTATCCTGGTACCTCAATCCGATTATATCACCAGTCCCACCTTCAGCCTGCTGCACGAATATCAGGGCCGGATTCCTCTTTATCATCTTGATCTCTACCGTCTCGAAGATGAAAACGAAATAGAAGAACTGGGCTTTCTCGATTATATCTACGGCAATGGCCTGACTGTAATTGAGTGGCCGGATCGCCTGGGCGGCCTCATGCCTGAAAACCGCCTCCATATCAAAATAGAGCCCGTATCCGAGACTGATCGTAGAATAGCGCTGGCGGAATTCGGGACAACGCATTTGATAGAAACAATCATTAACTGATTATTCGTAACCGTTCACCAGGGCACCAAATTTACGATAACCTTCAGTCCTGTAAGTGTTTACCAGTGCCTTAGATTCGTTCGTTTGGGACTTCGAAGC
>JANTGB010000257.1 GCA_024763115.1 Desulfobulbaceae bacterium
GTAGCCCTGCTATGCCTGCGGTTTTGTTCAATCAGATCGACTGAATCTGCAACACATTTAGGCGCGAAAAACACCAAGTTATTTTTTACCAAGCCCTAACTTCGCTAACCCCTGTAATTGTAACTGGTTACAGGGTGCAGGTAAGCGACCGAAGGGAGACTCCAGGTAAGCGAAGACTCCGAATATGCGGTGCCCTGTGAGCAGTTACACGATAATTTAATTTTTACCTCCGCCCGACCGGGCGGCCTGCAGATTTTTTTGTCAGAGATCAACATCAAAGGCGTTTAAGATGCGGAGTTCTCTTTCCCTTTTCTTTTCATTGATAAATGGTTCATAGCGAAGATCGTCAAGTTTGGCAGCAAGCTCTTCCCTGTCGGGAATATCCGCAAAATTCCGTCCCAGGATTTCGCCGGTATAGGTATCTAACATTTCAAGTTCGCTGCCATTGGTCACCACAGCCAGGGGAATTTGCCCGGCATCGTCCAGGACACGGGCTGCAGCGACAGCGGCTCTCGTCCTGGTTACAATCGACCCCGGCGCATAACGGATGATCATCACCCATCTGTCGGCAATACGTATTGCCGAAGTAATTCGGGAAACAACGGTTTCATTGTTAAACCGGGTTGTAATACTTAAATCGTGTTCTATATCATCTGCGGAAAAACCTTTTTCTTCAATCAGCATCCGGGTGAGCATTAAAGGTGCGTCATCTTCTTTATCACTGCACGTAGACGGCGAGATATTTTTTTTCTCTTCCGGCATAATTTCCTCCATCTGTTTAATGATGTAAACTTTATAGCATAGAGAAGATAGTTGCAGCAATTTGTTTAATCTTTTCCGCCAATTCTGCTAAGATATCATGAAGTGGTTTTTTTAACCTTTTTCGGGCATAAAATGAAATTTTTTCACTTTAATTCATACACCATCAAGAATAAACTTACTCTCATCATTATGCTGACGGCCGGCATTGGTCTACTGCCGGCCGGTATCAGCATTTCAGCTTATGACATTTACCGTTTCAAGCGGGAAATGAAAAATGAACTTGTCCAGCTGGGCGAGATTATCGGCTACAGCAGCACGGCAGCCCTCATCTCCGACGATCCCGACATTGCCGTAGAGGCTCTTCAGGCCCTGCGGGTTAAAAAGAACATTACAGGTGCTGAAATCTATAAAAACGGCCATCTTTTTGCAAAATACGCCCGTATCGATTTTGAAAATCCTGACTTCAGCAACAAGGCAGAGGAGCCGGAACATTGCCGGTTTGAAAATAACAGATTGTGGCTGGTTAAAAATATTACACACAAAAAAAAGATCATAGGCAGAATAATAATCATTTCCGACCTGGAAGCAGTCAGAGAAAGAATTGATACCTTTGCCGGTATTGTCTCCGTCATTTTCACCCTGGCTGCACTTGTTTCATTTCTTGTTTCCTTTTTTCTCCAGAAAATGATTACCCAGCCGATCATTGCTTTGGTGGAAACAGCCAGGGAAATTACCGAAAATAAAGATTATTCGGTGCGGGCGACAAAACAAAGCCGTGATGAACTCGGCATTTTAACCGATGCTTTAAATAATATGCTGGAAGAAATCTCTGCCGGAGAACAGGCCTTACGGGAAGCCAATGAAAGTCTTGAGGAGCGGGTTGAACAAAGAACTGCTGAGCTACGGAAAATCAACCTTGACCTGAGCCGGGCCAAAGAGGAGGCTGATGCCGCCTCCAGGGCCAAGAGTGATTTTCTGGCTAACATGAGCCATGAAATAAGAACGCCGATGAATGGGGTAATTGCTGCCGGTGATCTGGCTATGACTGCTGAAAATCTGCCGGTTAATATCCGCCGCTATCTGGAAATAATCAATACCTCGGCTCATTCCCTGTTGCGAATTATTGATGATATTCTTGATTGTTCCAAAATTGAATCAGGGAAAATGACCCTGGAAAAACAGCCCTTCTATCTTTTCGATATCCTGGACAGACTGGTGGAAATTTTTATCAGCAAGGCCCAGGAAAAACATATCGAGCTGTTGCTTGATATAGACAGCAACGTCCCCTCCTTACTGATTGGCGATGCTCATCGTCTCAAGCAGATTTTAACCAATCTGGTCAGCAACGCCCTTAAATTTACGAAAAAGGGCTCTGTAATTATCGGTATTTCCTGTGAAAAAGAAAATGATCATCTGGTTACCCTTAAATTTTATATCAGGGATACCGGGATCGGTATAGAGCGCAAAAGAGGGAAACGTCTTTTTGAACCATTTCAGCAGGGTGACAGCTCAACAACCAGAAAATATGGTGGAACCGGTCTTGGTCTGACTATTGCCGGTCGTCTGGTGGAAATAATGGGTGGAAAAATCTGGCTGGAAAGTGAACCCGGCTCAGGCAGTACCTTTTACTTTACCATTACCCTGGTTCAGCGCAAAAACCGGCAGTATGAAATTTTTCTGCCGGAGATCAGAGGTCTGCGGGTGCTGGTGGTGGATGACAATCCTCTTTGTCTAAAGGTGGTTGAAAAGATGCTTGTTTCTCTGGAGTGTCGGGTTTTTACTGCTGAATCAGCCCGGAAAGCTCTGGAATATATTCAGCAGAATCAAGATAAGGAACAGGAAATTGAGCTGCTGTTGCTTGACTGGCGGCTTGACGGTATGGATGGACTGTCCCTGGCTGCTCTTATCCGCTCCCAGGGCATAAGCAAGCTGCCGATAATATTGATGTCGGCCTTTGGTACGGCCCAGGAACTTTCTCAGCTTGCCGCCGCCGATATAGATATATTTCTGGTTAAGCCTATTAGACTGACTGATTTAATCGGTGCTATTAAAACTTTGCTGGAAGAAAACCGTTTGCGGGGCAGTGTCGTTGATTCCTCCCGGCAATCCGGCCGGTTGGCCGAATTACTGGGACGAAAAATTCTTCTGGTGGAGGATAACAAAACCAATCAGCTGGTTGCCCGGACAATTCTGGAAAATTTCGGTATGCGGGTTGATGTCGCAAAAAATGGTCGTCAGGCAGTGGAAGCGGTAAAAAAACAATCATATGATCTGGTCTTGATGGATATCCAGATGCCGGAAATGGATGGTTATGAGGCCGGCAGAATTATCCGCAGCGATCCTTCTTTCAGTGAACTTCCCATTATTGCCATGACCGCCAATGACCAGATGGAAGACAGGGAGAGATGCCTTCAGGCCGGAATGAACGATCATCTCTGCAAACCTATCAGTCAAAATAAACTGTTGCAGGTTATCCGACAGGCAATCGGCAGGGCAACGAAAGAAAGAAACAGGCGGAAAGGCATGCTTAGCGATAGTCCTGAATCCGGCGTATCTTCAACTGATATTATGAATCTTCCCGGTATCGACACTGGGGAAGCTCTCAGCCGCCTGGGGATAAGCCGGGATATGTTCAGGCATGTCCTGGCTTCATTTGCCGAAGATTTTATGAATTTTACCCATAAGATGCAGGATGCCGGGAATAATAATGATTTTGAGACGGCAAAAAAACTTATTCACAAGATTAAGGGCAGTTCCGGCTCAATTGGCGCGGTAAAGTTACATGAAGCTGCCGGCAGAATTGACGCACTCTGTAAAAAAGGCTTGATGCCGGATCAGTCCCAGATAAACGTGATGGAAGCTGCTTTAGGCGAAGTGCTTGATTCAATAGCAAATATTGTTAAAAATAGCAACGCAGAAGCTGAAAAACCCTTGCATGTCCATGATCAGGAGAAACTTGACGAATCTCTAACCGCCCTGGCCCAGGCCCTTGATCAGGCTATATTGGAAAACATTAACAATGCATTTGCCGGGGTAAAAAAATACGCAGGCGGATGGGAAATTAATGATCTGGAAAAATTAATTGCCGTTTATCAGTATGATGATGCCGGGCAAAAGCTTAAGAAAATCAGAGAAAAACTTGACACATGATATTTTTTCAGCTTAAATATTTTTTGATAAAAACAAAAAGGTAACTACTCATGGGGGAAGCGCTATAACTTCGCTAACCCCTGTAATTGTAACTGGTTACAGGGTGCCGTAGATTTTCGTGATCAGGTCGGCGCAGC
>JANTGB010000258.1 GCA_024763115.1 Desulfobulbaceae bacterium
GCGCCGACCTGATCACGAAAATCTACGGCACCCTGTAACCAGTTACAATTACAGGGGTTAGCGAAGTTATAGCGCTTACCCCATGAGTAGTTACGATATAAGGTGTAATTCTGACATTTAGAGAAGTGATCTAATTGCATGCAACCGCTGCAGTTACCTCTAATCTTGCATTATTCCGTTATTCCTTCCTTTTATTTTTTGACATACAGTTTAAGCATGTTGTAATATTACAAATAACGTAACTGCTCACCGGGCACCGCATATTCGGAGTCGAAGTTTATGCCCTGTTTTTAAGGGTGTTTAGCTGCGCGACCAGCCCGGCTTACGTATGACATATACGCGGCACCGGACCGGCCACGAAAATCTATCGGAGTCTCCCGCTGGTCGCTTACCTGGAGTCTCCCGCTGGTCGCTTACCTGGAGTCTCCCGCTGGTCGCTTACCTGGAGTCTTCCTTTGGTCGCTTACCAGCACCCTGTAAACAGTTACAATGAGGGTAGTTGCGATGTCCCGGCACTTACCCCATGAGTAGTTACCAAATAACATTAGAAAAATTCCCGCTAACCAACCATTGCCACAACAGCTAATGACCAATAATCAAGGTGAAATACAAAATATATACATAGCCAGACAGCCGATTTTCCGTCGAACAACCAAGGTGTTCGCCTATGAACTTCTCTTTCGCTCCGGTTATGAAAATTTTACTGATCCCAAGTTAAATGGTGAATCTACGACCTCTAGGGTAATGATAAATTCCTTTCTGGTTATGGGCCTGCGCCGCTTGACGGAAGGGAAAAGGGCATTTATAAATTTTAACAATCCTATGCTTATCAAGCAATATCCAGCCCTACTGCCTCGAGAGGATATTGTTGTTGAAATCCTGGAAGATGTAATTGTTACGCCTGAATTAATTTCCTCCTGCCGCCGGCTGGTTGACATGGGCTATATGCTGGCCCTGGATGATTTTATTTATAAGCCGGAATTTGACCCTCTGCTGAAACTTTCCAGGATTGTTAAATTTGACATCAGGGCCATGTCAATGAGCGAACTGGCCCGCGACGTTGAAAAGGTTACGCCTTTTAATGTTAAACTGCTGGCGGAAAAGGTAGAGACCAGGGAAGAATTCGCCGCTACCAGGGAAATGGGTTTTCATTTCTTTCAAGGTTATTTTTTTTGCAAACCGGAAATAATTACCGGCCGGGAAATACCTCCTTCGAAAGTTCAGTACCTCCAGCTGTTACGAATGATTCAGGATGAGAATTATAATTTTCGTAAAATAGCCGATCTCATAGCCCACAATGTTTCCCTGTCAGTCAAATTATTACGCTATGTCAATTCCGCCGCCATTGGCCTGCGTACGAAAGTAAAATCTCTCCAGACAGCCATAGCCCTTATTGGTGAACTAAATATCCGCAAATGGCTCAGCCTGATCATGCTGTCCCTGATGGCCGAGGAAAAACCCCAGGAATTGATTAAACTGTCAATTGAAAGGGCCGGCTTCTGCAGCAGGATCAGTGCCGACCTGCCCGGCAAAAAACAGGATGACGGCGTTTTTTTTATAGTTGGGATGTTTTCTCTGCTGGATGTCTTGCTTGACCAGCCCATGGAAGTAATCTTAAAAGATTTGAATCTGGCAGATGATGTGCTGGATTGTCTTTTAGGCCGCTCAAAAGGAATACTTTTCCAGACCCTGGCCCTGGTCAAGGCCTATGAACGGGGCGACTGGGATAACATGGAGCATTGGGCCGGACACCTGGAGGTTGACACAGAAAAACTACCCGGATACTTTGATGAGGCATTAAAAGAAGTCAGGGCCTTTTACCTGGGCGACTGAACATATCAGGCTCTTACCCCATGAGCAGTTTCCTTCCATTTAATAAAAATAATTCCTAAGCGCTAATAGTTAAGTTTACGGAAAATAAACTTTAGGGTATATTGAAAAATTCTTTTTTACAGACCTCGTAAAAAATTTTTTGTTATTGACTGCAAACCCTTTACTAGGAGGAATTTGATCAAAATTGGCCGATTGGTCTGGGTTAAAAGGTTCAAAGATCAGGGTTCTGGGTTGCCGGACCCCTTGAGATAACGGATATTCTCTAAACTCTGAACCTTGAACGAGATTCCGGGCAAATTTACAGCAGAATGTCCAGAACACAGCATTAATTTTACGAGTATTTAACGAGGTCTGTTTTTACCCAATTCATTTATTGAATAAAACGTAACGACTCACATGGCGCCGCATATTCGGAGTCGAAGTTTATGCCCTTTTTTAAAGAGCTTACCCCATGAGTTGTTACGAATGAAACTTAATTTATATAAATCTGACAGGAGAAGCAAAAATGCAGGCCACTTTTAAATCCAATGTTTTTGAAACCCAAATTATCAAACTGGCAGACACGGAAGAAATGATCGTCAAGGGCGGCAGAGACCTCTTTCCCCTGCTTCCAAAAGCTCTGGACGGAATTAAACAGATCGGCGTTATCGGCTGGGGCTCCCAGGGCCCGGCCCAGGCCCGGAATTTTCGTGATTCCCTGGCAGGCACCGACATAAAGGTTAAAATCGGCCTGCGGGAAAACAGCAGTTCAATTCCGGCAGCCGAAGCCGCCGGATTTACCAAGGCCGAAGGTACTCTAGGCGAGATGTACGAGGTTATCCGCGAATCCGACCTGGTAATGCTGCTCATTTCCGATGCTGCCCAGGCTGAGAATTACCAGAAAATTTTTGATAATATAAAAGACGGCGCTACCCTGGGCCTGTCCCATGGCTTTCTGCTGGGTTACCTGAAGACCATCGACAAATCATTTCCAGCCAATATTAATGTTATCGGCGTCTGCCCCAAAGGCATGGGCCCTTCGGTTCGCCGCCTTTATGAACAGGGCAGGGAAATTAACGGAGCGGGCATTAACTGCAGCTTTGCCGTGGAACAGGACATTAACGGCAAGGCTACTGATTATGCCCTGGGTTGGGCGGTGGCAGTCGGCGCCCCCTATATTTTTATGACAACCCTGGATCACGAATATCGCAGTGACATCTTTGGAGAGCGGAGTATCCTGCTCGGTGCCGTGCATGGTATTGTTGAACTTCTTTACCGCCGCTATGTTATGGAAGAAGGTATGAGTGAAGAAGAGGCCTTCAGGCAATCAACTGAAAGTGTAACCGGCCCCATAAGTAAAACCATTTCCCATGACGGCATCCTGGCTCTTTATGAAAAACTAAACGACAATGATAAGGCTGTTTTTGAAAAAATCTATTCCCATTGTTATGATCCGGCCTTTGAGATGCTCATGGAAATTTATGACGAGGTAGCCGGCGGAAATGAAATCCGCAGCGTCATTATGGCTGGTCGGCGCTTTGCCCGCTATCCCATGGGTAAAATCGACGGAACCAGAATGTGGAAGGTAGGCGAAAAGGTTCGGGCCGAACGGGTTGAAGAAGATATCCCCTTAAACCCGTTTACCGCCGGAGTCTACTGCGCCACCATGATGGCCCAGATTGATCTGCTGGTAGAAAAGGGACACTGCCTGAGCGAGGTTGCCAACGAATCGGTAATTGAAGCGGTTGATTCCTTAAACCCCTATATGCATTTCAAGGGCGTTGCCTTTATGGTGGACAACTGTTCAACAACTGCACGCCTCGGTTCCAGGAAATGGGCTCCCCGTTTTGAATACATTCTTCACCAGCTTGGCCTGGCAGCCTACGACAATAACGAACCCACCAAAACTGCCCGGGTCGAAGAATTCAAAAACAACAAAATTCATGATGCCATTAAAACCTGCGCTACCATGAGACCGTCAGTGGATATTTTTCTGAGCGAATAAAATATTTGAAAAATGCCTGGACCATGTTCCGGGCATTTTCTATTCACTGAACTCCTTTATCCTGATTGAGGCGGTTTTCTCACTGATTCCCCGCTTCAATACCTCCCGGTTGTAAGCGGCAATGGCATCTCGCCGTTTCAACATTCCCACCACCCATTTACTTTCCTTTGACTCAACAACCGGCAACTCTTCAACTCCCTTGACCACATAATGAGTCATGGCC
>JANTGB010000259.1 GCA_024763115.1 Desulfobulbaceae bacterium
AGACTGGCTTACGTATGACTAATACGCTACGCCAGCCTAATCGCAAAAATCTCCGGCACCCTGTAACCAGTTACAATTACGAGGGTTAGCGAAATTAAGCCGCTTGCTCGGTGAGTAGTTACGAGACGGTATAAAATCAAAGGATATTCCCATGAAAATAAATGAAACAAATCCGCTTGTAACCAGTCATAACAAGGGCAAAACAAAATCATCTGCCGAGGGTTTCAAAGATTTGCTCGAAGCCCGACTGAATTCCCTTTCCGGCAGCCCGGAAGTTACTGCCGGCGCTTCGGTTAAAGCGGTTTCTTCTCCTGATCCGCTTGTCCGTCTTGACGGTATTAACATGACGGAAAATACAATTAATGTTCTTGATAATTTTGCTGCGGCCTTGAACAATCCTGCCCTGGGGAATGAAGATCTGGCCCCTTTTATCTCTGCGCTTAAAGAAAATACCACAGCCATTATCGACCTGCGTCGCCGGCTTGAGCCGGAAGATCCTCTGGCGGAACTGCTTGACAAGGTTGCTGCGGTCACCAGTCTGGAAACCGAAAAATATAATCGTGGTGATTATGCGGTTTGATTTTTGTTCATGAAATTAAGACTACAGGTAATTCTGGCCCAGGCAGGAGTATGTTCCCGGCGCAAGGCCGCAGAGCACATCGCCGCAGGTCGGGTAATCGTTGACAATAAAATAGTCACTGAAAAAGGGCTTAAGTTTGATCCGGCTCATAATAGAATTTTATTCGACGCCGTCCCCCTGCCTCCCCCGGAACAAAAAATTTACCTTCTCCTGAACAAACCCAGAGGTTATGTCACTACTCTCAAAGATCCCCAGGGGCGGCCAATCGTCACTTCGCTTATTCCCGATATTTCCCAGCGCGTCTTTCCGGTGGGGCGTTTGGATTATGATACTGAAGGAGCCCTGCTGTTAACTAATGATGGGGATTTGACCCAGCGAATCCTCCATCCCAGCAACGAAGTAAACAAGACCTATCGTGCCGTTGTTGCCGGTAATCCCGGCAGGTTTCAGCTTAAATTACTGGCAGCGGGAATTGAGCTGGAAGGCAGAAAAACAGCTCCGGCCAGACTAAGGGTAATAGCCGGGGCTAATAAAACCACAACCGTTGAAATAACAATTCATGAAGGCCGCAAGCGCCAGGTTCGCAAGATGTTTGCGGCAATCGGCCACCGGGTTATTTCCTTAAAAAGAATTGCCTATGGAAAATTAAAATTAGGCTCTCTGCCCACCGGCAAATATCGTTTTTTGACCCGGAAAGATATAAAATTAATTTTTTAAAAAAATAGTCTTTACATTCCAAGAGTTACTATTATAAGATATATATAACTCTGTAATATGTCCTGAATTATACATTTAAACACCGTAGAGGTTAAAGATGAACAAATCCGGTCTGATAGAGGCGATTACCAATGAAACAAAATTGCCTCAAAGGGAAGCATGTGCAGTAATTAATACAATTCTGGATCTAATGACTGATTCCCTGGCAAAAGGAGATAGCATTGAGTTGCGGGGATTCGGCAGTTTCGTGGTTAAGGAGTATAAATCATACCAGGGTAGAAATCCCAAAACCGGACAAAAAATTAAAGTAAAACCCAAAAAACTACCCTTTTTTAAAGTCGGTAAAGATTTAAAAGAACGGGTCAATTCATAATTTCACCTGCCAGATCATAAACAAAGGCCTCGGCGATTCGGACGTTTACCAGATCGCCGGCATTGCATCTGCCATGGGTAATATAGACCCGGCCATCAATTTCAGGAGCCTGGAAGCGGGTACGCCCCTCCAGGAGCAGATCAGTTTCAGCGCTTATTCCCTCTACCAGAACCTGCTCGGTTTTACCAATCATTTTCTGCTGTTTTTTTAGAGAAATTCCGGCCTGAAGTTCCATCAGCCTACCCAGTCTTTCTTCCTTTGTTTCCTGTCGGCATTGCCCCGGCAATCCGGCTGCCGCGCAGCCTTCCTCATCGGCATAAGCAAAGATTCCGACATGATCCAGCTGCTTATCCTGTAGAAAATTTTCCAGTTGCTTTACATCGTTTTCCGTTTCACCCGGGAAACCGACCATCAGGGTAGTCCGTATTGCCGCCTGGGGAACAATAGCCCGGACGCGGTCAATAACATCATGGATATGAGCGGGGTTGAAGGGCCGGTTCATAGCCTTTAGAATCGTGGGACTGACATGCTGCAGGGGGATATCAAGATAGGGCAGGAGCCGGGGGTCATCTGCCATCAGTTGCAGCAGTTCCGGGGACAGTCGGGCTGGATAAAGATAAAGGAGCCTGATCCAGGGAATGGCGCAGCCGGCCAGAATTTTTTTCATAAGCATGGTAAGATCGGGATAATCACGGCCCAGATCCAGGCCATAGGCGGTCAGATCCTGGGCAACCAGGGTTAACTCTCTTACTCCCTGCGCCTCCAGTTTCTGCGCTTCACGGACAATATCATCCACCTGCCGGCTGCGCAGGGAACCACGCAGTTGGGGAATAAGACAGAAAGTACAGCAGTTTTGGCAACCCTCGCTTATTTTCAGGTAGGCCCGATGGGGCGGAGTGGAGATCAGCCGGGGTGTTGAACTGCTCATAATATAACGGGGCTCAGGCAAAATTAACCGTTGCGGCTGCTTTATGCCGCCAAGTTCCCTGATTATATTCCGGAAACTATCCGTGCCGATAAAAATATCTACCTCAGGCAGTTCTTCAGCCAGATCAAGACCGTAACGCTGCACCAGGCAACCGCTGACCACCAGCAGTTTAGCAGGATCATCATCTTTAAGCCGGGCCAGCTGGAGAATTTCATCAATGGACTCTTCTACGGCGGACTGGATAAAACCACAGGTATTAATCAGGAGAATATCAGCTTCCTCGGCATTTTGACTTACCTGAAAGCCATTTAAGTGCAAATGACCAAGCATGACCTCGGAATCAATTAAATTCTTTGGACAGCCCAGACTGACAAGATAAATTTTTTTATTCATAGCTAAAATCATCAAACAGCGCCTGTAAAAATTTACGGGACTGCTTACGGAAATATTTTGATTTGAAGCCGGGCTGCCAGGCCGGCTGATAAAGTTCATCGGAAACCAGCAGGGCTCCGGCGAGTTGTACTTTTCTAAAAGCGGCGACCGCAAGCAGGGCGGAAAATTCCATATCCACAGCCATGATTCCCCGGCCGGCAAACTTTTTTACTTTATCCCTGGTTTCCCGATACGGGGCGTCAGTTGTCCAGATCGGCCCCTGGCTGACCTGGAAAATTTTACCGAAAATATTGTTAAGCCGGGAACCCAGCTTAGGAGTTGACTCCGGGCGAAGATTTAAGGGATAGTGGGATGAAGTCCCCTCCTCGCACAAGGCCCAGGTTGGTAAAAGAATATCTCCGATTCGTAATTTATTGTTTAATGAGCCGCACCAGCCGAGAACAAAAATATTTCGCGCCCCCAGGGCAATAATTTTTTCCAGGCAGATAACCGCCATTGGCGCACCCACAGCCGGGCCGACCAGAAAAAAAGGGACAGAATCATTATTTACAATAAAGAGATTGCTGTTATACAGGAAACAGCGCCGTGCTTTCAGGCGGCGGGCAATTTTCATCCCGAGATCTGCTTCAGCCGGATTAATCAATAATATTCCACTTTCCGGTAGCAGCGGTTCATTGGCATAGCGTTGAGGATTTATTATACACTCGTTCATTTTTTATGTTATCTCTGAAAAAAACAGTAGACGTATGGTTAAGCTTTTTTTATCATCATCACGTAACTGCTCACAGGGCACCGGATTCGGAGTCTTGCAAGTTAGCTTACCTGCATCCTGCAGGTAAGCGCAGACTCCGGGCAGTTTACAAATACAGAGGTTGGCATAGCCTAATGCCTACGCCTGTGAGTAGTTATATCATCACAACCTTACCATACAATGTAAATTATTTTGGTAATTACTCATGGGGTAAGCGCTATAACTTCGCTAACCCCTGTAATTGTAACTGGTTACAGGGTGCCGTAGATTTTCGTGATCAGGTCGGCGCAGCGTATT
>JANTGB010000260.1 GCA_024763115.1 Desulfobulbaceae bacterium
CTCCCGAAGTCTCTTGCTGCTCACTTACCTGCGCCCTGTAAGCATTTACAAACACAGTGGTTTATGGAAATTAATCACTACCCCCGTGAGTAGCTACATTATTTCTACGATTCTCATTATACCACTCTACGGTGTAACTTTTTCCTGGCGTCAATGGGACAAAATTCGTGGCCCCCAAGCGCATGGTAATGCGATAAAACACATAACGGTGGAGCGGAAACATTCCGTAAGCCACCTTAAAAAGGCAGAATTTGCTTAACTTTGTTCACAACAAATATGAAAAAAAAATCTTTATCTAAGCAGGCTGATAATGGTTCAACTTATACTGTTATAGGATCAATTTTCGGCCTGCCGGTTATCAGAGAAAAAAAATCTCCGGCATCATCTCGAAAAAATAAGCCTCGTCCGGTCAAGAAAAAAGAATCGGTATCCGGACCCCGTCCTGTTGTGGACGACTCTTCATGGTCTGTAGATGAGTTTCAGGTTCCTGTTGAGGAAGGTAAAAAAAGATTTCACGATTTTGCCATTCCCCGCCGGATAATGCACGGCATCGCTGAGCTTAAATTTGCCTATTGTACTCCTATTCAGGCTGATATTCTGGACAAAACCCTGGTTGGGCGTGATGCTCTGGGCCGGGCCCAGACCGGCACCGGCAAATCAGCCGCTTTTCTGATTTCCATTCTCACCAGGCTGTTAAATGAAGACCATACAGCCCGGAGCGGCAAGGCCAGTCCGGGTGCCCTGATTATCGCTCCCACCAGGGAGCTTGTCATGCAGATTGCTGAAGATGGACGTCAGCTGGGCCGTTTCACCGGGTTATCTATTGTCGCGGTTTACGGGGGCATGGACTACCAGAAACAGCAGGATGAACTTGAACAGGGCAGCTGCGATATTGTCGTGGCCACTCCGGGCCGGCTCCTTGATTTTAAACGCCGCCGGGTTATTGATTTAAGCAAGGTGGACATCTTTGTTATTGACGAAGCAGACCGCATGCTTGACATGGGTTTTATTCCTGATGTCAGACAGATAATTTACAGTCTGCCGGGCAAGGCCCGCCGCCAGACCATGCTGTTCAGCGCCACCCTGACCCCGGAGGTTAACAACCTGGCAGCACAATGGACAAAAGATCCGATTCTGGTCGAAATTGAACCGGAACAGGTAGCCGTGGACAGTGTGGAGCAGATTGTTTACCTGGTTACGACCGAGCAGAAATACCCGCTCCTTTATAATGTTATTACCGGCAAAAAACTTGAACGGGTAATAATATTCTGCAACCGCAAGGATGAAACCCGCAGATTAACCGAAATGCTTAAACGCTGCGATATCAGCTGTTCTCAGCTGTCCGGTGATGTGCCCCAGAAAAAAAGAATCAAAACCCTGGAGGATTTCAAGGCCGGCAAAATAAGGGTTCTGGTCGCAACTGATGTGGCGGGCCGGGGAATTCATATTGATGATGTCAGCCATGTGATCAACTTTACCCTGCCCTATGAAGCAGAGGATTATGTCCACCGGATCGGCAGGACGGGCCGGGCCGGAAAAAGCGGCACCTCAATAAGTTTCGCCTGCGAAGAAGGCGCCTTTTACCTGCCGGAAATTGAAGAATATCTGGGCCGGAAGCTGCCCTGCACCGAACCGCCGGAAGAATGGCTTACCCTGCCTGACGATGCGGTAAAAAAGAAAAAAACAAGCCGCAGCAATCATCGTAAACCTGGAAGACGACGTGGGCCGGTAAAGAAGTAAGGGGTAACAACAATGCCTTTTTCAGGCAAACTGGTCGCCTTAAACAGCCGCTACACGCACTCCTGCTTGAGCCTTTTTTATCTACGTAACGAGTTACGCCGTTTCCTGCCCAGAGCCCATCTGGGAATAAAGCAGTATACCATTAACGATCCCTATTTTGCCACTCTGGCCCGGATAACCGACAACCAGCCCCAGGCAATATTTTTCTCGGTTTATATCTGGAACGTCTCCCTTGTCTTCCGGCTGGCAATTGATATTAAACGTGTCCTGCCGACTACCATGATTATCCTCGGCGGCCCTCAGGTTTCTTATCTGGCAGAAGAACAACTGCCGGAACAATGTACGGTAGTCAGGGGCGAAATCGAAGGAGTACCCCCCTCATTTTATGAAGACCTGGAAAAAGGCAAACTGAAAAAAATATATAACGGTGGCAGCGGCCATAAATTTGCCCTGCCTTACCTGGATGATGATTTCCATCGCCATCTGCGCAACCGGCATATCTATTATGAATCATCGCGCGGCTGCCCCTACACATGCTCCTATTGCCTTTCTGCGGCAGAAAAAGAAGTCAGGCTCAAAGATATTGCCGAGGTCAGAGAGGATCTTGCCCGGATATTGGTTCATAAACCCAAAACCTTACGTTTTGTTGACCGGACATTCAATATCAGCCCGAAACGCGATCTGGCCATCTGGCGTTTTCTGCATGAGCAGGCGCCAAAAACCTGCTGCCATTTTGAAATAGCCCCGGATCGTTTCAGCGAAGAAATGTTTGCCTTTCTGGCCACCGTCCCCCCGGGACGTTTCCAGTTTGAGATTGGCCTGCAGTCAACCAATCCCGCCACCCTGACCGCCATCAGACGGACAACCGACATGGGTATTGCCCTTACCAATATTGCCAGGCTGCGCCGGACTGACAACATTCATCTCCACGTTGATCTTATTCTCGGTCTGCCCCATGAGACAATGGCAACATTTCGTCGATCCTTTAATGAAACTTTTGCCCTGTTCCCCCATTATATTCAAATGGGTCTGCTGAAGATTCTGCCCGGTGCGCCGTTAAGCCGTGAGCCTGAGCATGGCTTGATCCATTGCAGCTCTCCGCCCTATGAAGTTCTAGCCAATAAATGGCTGAGCCATGAGAAATTAAAACAACTTTACCGGTTTGGCGAATGTGTCGAGGCTTTTTTCAATAATCGTTTTTTTAAAACTTTTTTCGCCTGTATCCTGGCCGTGACAGATGATTATTTTCTTTTTTTCATGGAACTGCTGGAGCAATGTCAGGCCAGTGCTTTTTTTGAACGTTCTCCAACCCAGAAGCTGATGAGTGCCATACTGCTCAAGCAGAGCAGAGATCATCAGGAGGCAGAGACATTAAAAGAATTACTGATTTTTGACTGGCTGCGCTCCGGCCACCGCTTTCTGCCCGATCATCTGGCGGAAAATAATCTTAACCGCGAAAAGGAACGGCTCTGGCATAATATGCCCCAGAATTTCCCCCCCTGGTACACCTATAAAAGCAGGAATCATTTTTTTAAACGTGCGGTTTTCAGGCGCTTTTCGCCCAGGGCTCTGGAAGTGGCCGGCTTAGGAACCAACCAGGAAGGAGTTGTCTGTTTCCTGCCGGAAAAGGACAAAGGCTTACTGGGGTACTGCAAAACACTTTTTATCAGCGATATTCGTAACTACTCATAACTTAGAAAAACACCGAAAGGAATTATTCCGCAACCTGTGCCGATATCACATATTTTTTCCCTGAGCTCCGGGAGTAATAAAACGGGCCGGAAGAACGGCATCAAGGGAAAAACGATAACAATGACGATGCTGCAGACACTTAAGGGCTCACTCAAAAAACCACGGATGAAGAATTTGCCGTCCAGCGCGAAAACATAAAGGCCAATATCCAGAGAGAAAATCAGTTTAACCTGATTTCAGCCTGGCTTGAATATCTGCGGGGCATGGCGGAGATTACGATTAACAAACAGTTTCTGCATAATTAAAGTCTCAACCCTCAGGGCAGAGTGGTCAAGTAAAAATGGACAGTTTATTCATGCGGTCATTTTATTTGCTGACCAATTTTTTATAAATTCTCTTGGGCTCAAATTAACCAGATGAGATGCCTGCGAAAACTGTTGTAAAACATCTATGACCGCAAATGACGGTTGGATTTGCACAACCTACTGTTGTTTTGGTTAAAAATGAAGCACAAATAATTTCTAAAGTGTTAAAAATGCGCATGCAAGGAGATAATTCCTCGTAATTTCATGC
>JANTGB010000261.1 GCA_024763115.1 Desulfobulbaceae bacterium
TGCCTTAGATTCGTTCGTTTGGGACTTCGAAGCATACTTGTGCTATTCGAGAAGGCCCAAACGGGCGAAGATGAGGTGCTGGTGAACGCTTACCAGCAAAGAATTAAAAAGGAACTGGAAATTTTAAACTCTTATAGCTTATACTTATATTTGTAACTGGTTGCAGGGTGCAGGTAAGCGACCGGAGGGAGACTCCGAAAGATTTTCGTGATCAGGCCGGCGCAGCATACTGGTGCTATGTAAGACGGACTTATCGCGTACAGGTAAGGCAAACGGAGTCTCACTTTGTTCGTTTACCTCTGAACAGTTACAGATCGGTGGTAGGGGCGGTTTTTCGCCCCTACCTGAATAGTTACATATATTTTATGTAATTACTTACGGGAAAAGCTCCTTGATGTTGCTAACCGTCGTAATTGTAAATGCATACGGAGGGCCGGATATTTTATAATTTCCCTCCTGGAACGGAAAAAATTAAAACAAATAGAGAGTAGGCAATGATGGGCCGGACTGATTCGCAAAATATTCTTATTGAAGTAGGAACTAATGAGCTGGAAGTCATAACCTTTTATCTGGAATGGGTTGATCCGGTTACCGGACAGATGACCAGGTCGGCATACGGCATTAATGCCGCAAAGGTCAGAGAACTAATTGCCCTGCCGGAAGAGATTACCGAGGTAGTAAACAGCCCGCCCTGCGTTAAAGGGGTGTTTCTTTTGCGTAACCGGACTATTCCCTTGATTGATCTCTGTGAATGGTTTTCCTATAAGGTGAATATAACTCCTGAGTCCCGGAAATTATGGGTTGTTATTGTCGCTGAATTAAACGGTAAGCCCTTTGGTTTTATTACCCATGGCGTAGATAAGGTCTACCGGATTTCCTGGAAGCAGATTTCTCCTCCTCCGGAACTGATTGCCTCAAGTCAGAGTATTACCGGGATTTGTCAGGTCAATGAGCAATTGATTCAGATGATTGATTTTGAAAGAATTACCGCAGCTATTGACCCCAGCATGGTTCTCCGCTCAAAAAGAAATGAAGAAGATGCGGACAAGATAAAACGGAAGTATAATCGGGCCGTTCTCATTGCTGATGATTCTAAAGTTGTCCTGCTCCAGCTTACCCGGACTCTGGAGAATGCCGGTTTTAAGGTTATATCTCATTCCGACGGCCGGTCAGCCTGGGATTATCTGGAAAACTTACGCAATAAAAATGAACTTGAGCAAAATATTCTTGCTATAATTTCAGATATTGAAATGCCGAGGATGGATGGTCATCATTTTTGTCTACAGGTCAGGAAGCAATCAGCGTATAACGGAATACCATTCATTCTTTTTTCTTCCATGATTAATGAAGCCCTGCGTCGTAAGGGAGAGTCGGTGGGCGCTGACGATCAGGTTACCAAACCTGAACTTGATCAGTTAATTGATCGGGTTCAGGCCGCTGTGGAGAAACGGAGAAAATAGCAGATTTTTTTGTTTAGGCGCTTAGGAATTATTAAGGAATATTTTATGAATAAAATGTTATGTGCCCGGCCGGGCTTCAGCGGCAAATTAATCGGCAGTGGAATTTTACTTTTTCTCCAGGACAGTGGGGCAAAACCGGAGATTGATACATTTGATCAATTACCGGTCTCCCTTGAAAAGATAATGGTTGTCTGATGTCTTCTGCCAAAGAAGAAATAACTGAAGCAGGGAAAATATTTTTTCCTCTTGACCATACGATAATAGGCCATTTTGTCCTGCGTGATGATTATACCGTGGTATTTTGGAATAGAACCATGGAAATCTGGACAGGAATTTTCCGCCGGGAAATAGTCGGGGCCGATATTAATCTTTTTTTCCCCAACCTGCGGGAAGGCAAATATGCCTTGCGGCTGAATGAACTTTTTAACGGTGGGCCGCCCATAATTTTTTCAGCCCGGCTGCATAAATATATTATTCCGGTTAAATTGCCCGGTAATAAATACCAGGTTCAGCAGACAACAGTTAACCGTATTCCGGTTGATATTTTTACGGCCGGATCTTATATAATGTTTTCCGTCCAGGATGTTACAGCCACCACCGAGGCGTTGCGCAGCCGGAAAGAGGCCTGGGCTAAAGTAAAGAAAGAGAATGAAGAACGAAAACTTATTGAAAGAGCCCTGGTGGGAGAAAGGGAGTTTCTCCAGAATGTTATTGACAGTTCTCAGGATCTTATCCAGGTATTTTCCCTTAAACTTAAATCAATCTTGACCAACAAGGCGGCAAAGGATGCCGGTATTAGTACCGGCAGTCTTATTCTCTGTAAAAAATGCAAAAAAATAGATGAAGAATGTGCTCATGGAATATGTCTGCTGGAAAGGGTGATTGAGCAGGGAGAAACCATCAGAAAAGTAAAGGAGTACAACCATCCTCAGGCTGGTAAGCTTTATCTTGATGTATCAATCTCCCCAGTAACTCGTTATGATGGAAAAATATGGGCTGTTGTTGAGGATGCCAGGGATATTACCGCCAGGATAAAGGCCGAAGAGAAGCTGCGTAACCAGGAGGCAAAATTCAGAAAACTGGCCCAGCAGGATGCGCTTACCTCTCTGCCCAACCGTTATCTTTTGCTTGATCGGCTTGGCAATGCAATCAACCGCTCCTTGCGTAATAATAAGAAAATAGCTCTTTTTTTTCTTGATCTTGATCGTTTTAAACAGATAAATGATTCACTCGGCCATGATTGCGGAGATGAGCTCCTGAAGATAGTGGCCGGGCGGCTGACTTCCTGTCTGCGGGCCGTTGATACGGTTGCCCGGCTGGGCGGCGATGAATTCGTCGTTATTATTGAAAATGTGGAAGAGGCCAGTGACATCTCTATGATCCGTAATAAGCTTATCTCTTCTCTGACCGGCGAAATCATTCTTAATGGTCATGAAATAAGTGTCTCAACCAGTATCGGTGTGGCTGTTTTTCCCGACGATGCCGATAATGCGGAAGAGTTGCTTAAGTGTGCTGATATTGCCATGTACCGGGCCAAAAAACAGGGACGAAACGCCTGTCGGTTTTTTACTAAAAAAATGAACGCCGCCTCGGTTGATCGTTTATATATTGAAAATGAACTGCGCAAGGCAATTGACAACAAGAGTGGTTTCGAACTTTATTATCAGCCTAAAGTAATTCTTCAGTCGGAAAAACTGTTCGGGATGGAGGCCTTGGTCCGCTGGCATCATCCGCAAAAGGGGCTGGTTTCGCCCGATGAATTTATTCCGATAGCTGAGGAATCAGGCCTGATAATTACCCTGGGCGCCTTGATTTTGTATAATGCCTGTGCCCAACGGCGCAAATGGCTTGATATGGGGCTGGGGGAATTACCTGTTGCGGTAAACCTTTCTCCCCGGCAGTTCCGGGATCAGAACTTGCTGGATATGCTTAAACAATGCCTGACGGATACCGGCCTTGCTCCGGAACTGCTTGTCCTGGAAGTAACCGAAGAAAGTCTGATGGAGGACAGCAAGTTTAATCTTGATATGTTAAAAGGTATTTGTAACTTGGGGGTAAGTCTGGCCATTGATGATTTCGGCACCGGTTATTCATCTTTCGGCTATTTAAAAAAGTTTCCAATCAGTATTCTGAAAATTGACCGCTCATTTATCAACGGAGTAACCAACAATAAAAATGATAAAGCTATTGTCGGTTCTATTATTTCCTTAGGTCACCATATGGATCTGATAGTTGTGGCGGAAGGCATTGAAACCAGGGAGCAGCAATTATTTTTGTTGAAACAGGGTTGCCGGATCGGCCAGGGATTCTTATTCGATCGGCCGTTAGCGCCGGAGGATTTTGAGAAAAGATATTGCCGGAACCGCTGAAAGGCTGATACTGCTTGTCCCGGTAGAATTACCTACTCGATAATTAGCTGAATCTTCAGGTAATTATAAATGAAATCTGTAAATATTCGGGTTGGGTAAAAGCTACCCTTCTCTACCCCTTTAAATGTTCGGATAGTGCCCCGGATTTGTTCGTTTCGGCGTGTTCACTATAGT